>JABIRQ010000169.1 GCA_018699755.1 Rhodospirillaceae bacterium
ACGCCGTGCTGTTCGTTCACGGCATCGGCTCCTCCGGCATCATCATCGGTTTCTCGACCATGCGCGAGGCGGCGGCGCCCCACCTGGTGGGCGCCTCGCTCGGCATCGTCAACACCTTCGTCATGGGCTTCAGCGCCCTGATCCATCCCCTGCTCGGCCTGCTGCTCGATCTGGCCTGGGACGGGCGCATGGAGAACGGGGTGCGCTACTACGGTACGGGCGACTACGAACGCGCTATGCTGGTCTTGCCGGCGACCCTGGTCGTCGGCCTGATCGCCGCCGCCCTGGTCCGCGAGACCTGGTGCGGCGAAGCCCCCGCGGGCGCCACCGCGCGGAGTTGAGGATGCCCCGCTTCGCCGCCAACCTTTCGACCATGTTCCGCGAGCTGCCCTTTCTCGAGCGCTTCGCGGCGGCGCGGGCGGCGGGGGTCGAGGCCGTGGAATGCCAGCAGCCCTACGGCGCGCCCAAGGAAGAAATCGCCCGGCGGCTGGCCGATCACGGCCAGATCCTGGTCCTGCACAACACGCCGGAGGGCGGAGCGGAGGATAAGGGCATCGCCTGCCATCCGGGCCGCGAGGCGGAGTTCCGGGAGACTTTCAAGCTGGCCGTGGACTACGCCCACCACTTGGGCTGTCCGCATCTGCACCTGATGGCGGGCGTGGCTCCGGAGGGCGCCGAGCCGGCGGCCCTGCGCGGCACCTATCTCGCCAACCTGGCCTGGGCGGCGGAGCGCGGTGCGCCCGCCGGGGTCATGCCCCTGGTCGAGGCGATCAACACCACCGACCTGCCCGGTTTCTACGTCTGCCGGGTCGATCAGGCGATCGGGATGATCGAGGCCGCCGGGCACGACAATCTCGGCCTGCAATACGATTTCTATCATCGCCAGATGATGGAGGGCGCGCTGATGGCCGGGTTCGAAGCCGCGCGGCCCCATATCCGCCATGTCCAGGTCTCGGACGTGCCAGGCCGCCACGAACCGGGCAGCGGCGAAATCGCCTACGATCATATCTTCGCCCGGCTCGATGCCCTGGGTTATGACGGTTGGATCGGCTGCGAATACACACCGGCGGCGGGCACGGTCGAGGGGCTCGGCTGGATCGAGCCGTGGCGGCACGCATGACCACGGCGACCGGCTCGCCCCGTGCCCTCCTGCGCGCCCTGTTCGACGCGGCCGTCGCCGCCGCCGATCCGGCCCTGCGGGTCGCGGCCCATCTGCCACCCCCGCCGGCCGGTCGAACGATCGTGCTGGGCGCGGGCAAGGCCAGCGCCGTCATGGCCCGGGCGGTCGAGGAGGCCTGGTCCGGCCCGCTCTCCGGCCTCGTCGTCACGCGCTACGGCTATGCCCAAGCCTGTCGCCATATCGAGATCGTCGAGGCCGCCCATCCGGTGCCCGACGCGGCGGGCGAGGCGGCGGCCCGGCGCATCCTGGAAATCGCCGAGGGCTGCGGCGAGGGCGATCTGGTTCTGTGCCTGATTTCGGGCGGCGGCTCGGCCCTCATGCCCCTGCCCGCGCCGGGCCTGACCCTGGCCGACAAGCAGGCCATGAACCGCGCCCTGCTGCGCTCGGGCGCCGATATCGCCGAGATCAACACGGTGCGCAAGCATCTCTCCGCCATCAAGGGCGGGCGGCTGGCCGCCGCGATCCACCCGGCGTGCGGCCTGGCCCTGATGATCTCCGACGTGCCGGGAGACGATCCGGCCACCATCGCCTCCGGCCCCACGGTGGGCGATGCCACGACATTCGCCGATGCCCTGGCCATCGCCGAGAAATACGCCATCGCGGAACCGGGCGCAGCCCTCGCCCATCTGCGCCAGGCCGAGGAGGAGACACCCAAGCCGGGCGACCCACGCCTCGCGCGCATGGAAAACATCGTGATCGCCGCCGCCGCCCAATCCCTCGATGCGGCGGCCGAACGGGCGCGGGCGACGGGAATCGAAGCGGTCCTTCTGGGCGACGATCTGGAGGGCGAATCGCGCGAATTGGGCGCAGCCCATGCCCGCCTGGCCCTGGCGGCGCGCGAGGCCGGCCGGCCCACGGTTCTCCTGTCGGGCGGCGAGACGACGGTGACGGTGCGCGGCGAAAACGGCCGCGGCGGTCCCAACACGGAATATCTGCTGGCCCTGGCCCTCGACGGTGCCGAGGGCATCTGGGCCCTGGCCTGCGACACCGACGGCATCGACGGCACCGAGGACAATGCCGGCGCGCTTCTGACCCCCGACACCCTGACGCGGGCCGCCGCGCGGGGTCTTGACCCCCGAAGGGCCTTGGTCGAAAACGATGCCTATGGCGTTTTCGCGGCGCTGGACGACCTCGTGGTGACCGGGCCGACCCGGACCAACGTCAACGACTTCAGAGCCGTCCTGATCTCGCCCGCAGCGTGACGCAACGGAGATCGCTCATGCAGACCCCCACCCGGACCCCCACGCAGACCGGCGCCCGGATCGATGCAATGTTCGACCCCGCCACCTATGCCGAGGTGCGCAAGCCGCTGCTCGAAGCGCGCACCCTGCCCGCCTGGTGCTACACCGCGCCCGAATGGCACGCGCGCGAGATCGAGGAGGTCTTTCTCAAGGGCTGGCTTTTCCTCGGGCGAATCGAACAGGTCGCCAAGCCGGGCGATTACAGGGCGATCGAGACGCCGGGCGGGCCGGTCCTGATGATGCGCGGCCGGGACGACGAGGTGCGCGTCTTCGCCAACACCTGCCGGCACCGGGGGGCGCAGCTTCTCGAGGGCGAGGGCAACTGCCGCGCCGTCCAATGCCCCTACCACGCCTGGGTCTACGCCCTGGACGGCAAGCTGACCGGCGCGCCGGGCATGGAAGATACGATCGGCTTCGACAAGGCGGATTGGGGCCTGACGCCGGTGCGCCAGGAGATCTGGGAGGGCTGCGTCTTCATCAGCTTCGATCCGGACGGCCCAGATTTCCTGGACCATTTCGGCAATATGCCGGAGGTGCTGGGCCAGTACGGCTTCGCCGATCTGGTCTGTGTCGACAGCCGCGACTTCGACGTTCCATGCAACTGGAAGCTTTTGATCGAAAACGCGCTGGAGCCCTATCACACCGCGACCGTCCACAAGACCTCCCTGGGCGGCCAGGGCGGCCACCTGGTCGAGACCCGCGGCAATTGGGACGCCATGTTCGGCACCAACGACCAGGACCAGAGCTTTTCGGTGCTGCCGGGCGAGACCTGCGACCTGCCCTTCATCAAATCTCTCGGGAAGATGGAGCAGCGCGGCGCCTATTTCACCGTGCTCTACCCTTCGACTCAGTTCGCCTGCGCCCAGGACAGCGTGTGGTGGCTGCGCCTGCTGCCGACCGGGCCGGAGAGCTGCCGCCTCAATGCCGGCTTCATGTTTCCCAAGGATGCTGTCGCGCGTTCCGATTTCGCCGAGGAGAGCAAGAAGCACTTCCACCGCTGGTTCACCGGCATCGACGAGGACAACTGGATCAGCGTGATGCAGCAGAAAGGCCTGCGCTCCGCCGCCCGCACCCCGGGCCCGTTGGCAAGCCAGGAGGTGGTGGTCCACAAGGTCTACAACTGGTTGCTCGACCGGATGCTGGAAAACGGCGCCGCCTAGCGGAAGCCGGCGCGGAAGCCGCGACGGGGCGTCCCCGCGCGGAGCCAAACCTCAAGGTGCCGAATCGGCGGAACTGCGAAGGCGCCGCTCGGTGCCGCTCGGTGCCGGGCATGTTACAATTTCGGGCCGCTGTCCGATGTCGTTCGGACAGCCTCAGATTGCGATGTCGCTATGGCGGTCCAAGCCGGCAGATCGATATGATTCGACACCTGCAACGAATTCGGGGGCACGCGATGGGCACGAACAGCGACGGGACAGGGAGATATCGACCCGGCGCGCGGATCAGCTTGATCGTTGCCGCCTTCCTTTTCGGAAGCGCGGCCCAGGCGGCCGCGGAGACGAATCTGGATGAACTGGTCGAATTCACCGGCCAAGTGACCTTTCTGCAAAGCGCGGCGCCCGGGCTGGTCATCGCAGCGATTCGCGACGGCGAAACGGCTGTCTTCGGGTTCGGCGAGACCGCGAGAGGGTCCGGCGTGGAGCCGAACGGAGACACCATCGTCAGGGTCGGGTCCATCACCAAGGCCTTCACCGGCGAGGTGCTCGCCCATCTGCGGGCCGCCAACAAGCTGGCCTTCGCCGACACGCTCGAGAAATGGGCGCCGGAATTCGCGAACAAGGGGACCCGGCCCATCCGGCTGATCGATCTCGCCACCCATTCGGCGGGCCTGCCGCGCGAACTCCCGCGCTCTTCCGGGCCGCCCGAGGACCCGCTCAGCACGATCACCGCCGAGGGATTGGCGGCATGGATGAAGTCGAACGACCTCATGTTCGAGCCGGGATCGGCGATCCAATACTCGAATTTCGCCTTCGACCTGCTGTCCATAGCCCTGGCGAAGGCCGGGGGGGCGGTTTATCCGGACCTCTTGTCGTCCTTCGTCACCAAGCCGCTCGGGATGGCCGATACCGGCTTTGCCGTTGACGTGTCCCAGCGCTCCCGTTTGATGACGGGGCACAACTTCGACGGCAGCGCGATGCAGCCGGTCCCGACCGGCGATGTGGTGGTCGGGTCCGGGGGCCTCTATTCGACTGGAAACGACCTGTTGAAATGGCTCGCCTGGCATCTCGACCGGTTCTCCGCCGACGGGGGTGAAGTCCGCCTGCTCGATCACGCGACCTATCTGCAACGCGATGGCCTCGACATGGTCTACGGGATGGACGAATCCGGCGAGATGTCCGCGATGGGCCTCGGTTGGGTGGTGATGGAGCCGGAAGGCAACCGGCCCCTGATTCTGCAAAAGGCAGGGGGGTTCCGGGGCCAATTCGACTATATCGCCTTTGCCCCGGCGCGGGGCGTCGGAGTCTTCATCTCGATCAATCAGTACGATTTCGCGACGGCTATCAGTATGGCCGGCGTGGTGAACGAACTGATCGCCCAGCTCGCGCCGCGTTAGAGAGGCGGCCCGCGACACCCTCCCTAGCCAGGACTCGCCGCCCGGCCTAGACTCCTTTCCATGCACAGGAACCGGCGCGCCAAGATCGTTGCGACCCTCGGGCCCGCGAGCGGGAACGAGGCCGAAATCCGCGCCCTGTTCGAGGCGGGAGCCGATGTCTTCCGTCTGAATTTCAGCCATGGGACGCACGCCGAGCAGGCCGTGCGCTATGCCGCCGTGCGCGCGGTCGAGGCGGCGGTCGGGCGGCCCGTCGCCGTGCTGATGGATTTGCAGGGCCCCAAGCTGCGCGTGGGCGAGTTCGCGAAGGGCGAGGTCGAGTTGAAGGCGGGCGCCAGGTTCCGCCTGGACCTGGACCCCGCGCCGGGCGACGCACGCCGCGCCACCCTGCCCCATCCCGAGATTTTTGCCGCCCTGGAAACCGGCTCGGACCTGCTGCTCGACGATGGGCGGCTGCGCCTCAAGGTGACGGCGCTCGGCGCCGATCACGCCGAAACCGAGGTGATGGTCGGCGGCGATCTGTCCGACCACAAGGGAGTCAACGTGCCGGGCGTGGTGCTGCCAGTCTCGCCCATCACCGAGAAAGACCAGGCCGATCTGCGTTTCGGCCTCGACCTGGGGGTGGATTGGGTCGGCCTCAGCTTCGTCCAGCGGCCCGAGGATCTGGCCGAGGCGCGCAAGCTGATCGCGGGCCGGGCCGGGCTTCTGGCCAAGCTGGAAAAGCCCACCGCGATCGAACGCCTGGACGAGATCGTCGAACTCTCCGACGCGGTGATGGTCGCGCGCGGCGATCTGGGCGTGGAACTGCCGCCCGAGGACGTGCCCAGCCTGCAGAAGCGCATCGTCCGGACCTGCCGCCACGCCGGCAAGCCGGTCGTCGTGGCGACCCAGATGCTGGAATCCATGCTGTCGAGCCCGCGCCCGACCCGGGCCGAGGCCTCGGACGTGGCGACGGCCGTCTACGAAGGCGCGGATGCCGTGATGCTGTCGGGCGAGACGGCGGTGGGCGACTACCCGATCGAGGCGGTCTCGATGATGAGCCGCATCGTCGAGCGGGTGGAGCGGGACGAGAATTTCCGCAAGATCATGGACGCCGAGCATCCCGACCCCCAGGCGACCAGCGCCGACGCCATCACCGCCGCCGCCCGCCAGGTCGCCGATACCCTGTCTGTCGCCGCCATCGTCACCTACACCACTTCGGGCTCGACCACCCTGCGCGCGGCGCGCGAGCGGCCGGAGGTGCCGATCCTCTGCCTGACCCCGGACGAGCGCACGGCGCGCCGCCTGGCTCTGGCCTGGGGCGTCCATTGCGTCCACACCCAGGATGTCGGCAGCATCGACGAGATGGTCGCCCATTCCACCGCCCTCACCGCCAGCGAGGGCTACGGCGAACCCGGCCAGCGGGTGGTGATCACCGCCGGCATGCCCTTCGGCACCCCCGGCGCCACGAACCTGCTCCGCATCGCCTGGATCGACGGCTAGGCGCGTTTCGCCTGCCCAGCAAGGTCGAAACCCCTCACCTTCCCCCGCGCCTGCGGCGCGCGGGCCCCTCCCTCTCCCTATGGGAGAGGGAATCTCGATGACCCCATTGAACCCTCTCCCATAGGGGGCAATAGTATACGTAACATAGCATAGGGGAGAGGGGCTGGGCATGGCCCGTCGATTGGGCATTGTTGGTGCTCGCTCATCAGAAGTTGTAATATCTCTACCATTTGTCTTGGAGGCCCGAGACGGGGTTAGGGATATGGAACGGATTGACCAGTTCTCATTTTACCGATTGGCCAAGAATCTTGCCGCACTAGCGGGGTTCAATGGGCCTACACGGCCGTCAGATATCCTCTTGCCCCTATGGAGTGCCCAGGGGGTCGTCAATGAACTGCTTAAAGGGCGCCCAATCCCTGTCGGCGTGTCCCGAGCGGCCTTGATGGTGCTCGAATCGCGCCTTGAATCACTGACCAGGGATCATTTCACCACTACGAATGAGGATGGTGAGGAAAGTTTCCAGTTCCCGGCCGAGAACGCCGCACCCATTCCCAATTGGCAGTTTGACTCGTGGCGTCAAGCCGTCGCGACATTCGAGACGGTGTTCAGCGCCGAGATGGCAGAGGCGACGAGTTACTACATACCGAAGCGCGGGATTTACGATACGCCAGCGCTCATAGATCGCGCCGATGATAGCTTCCCAGCCGAAGTCAGGCCATTTGTCGCTGCCAAGACGATTGAGGATTGGCAGGCAGCTGGTCGATGTCTCGCCCTGAACCTTTGCACGGCGTCCGGCTTTCACGTAGTCCGCGCTGTTGAGGGAACGCTGGAATCATACTTCCAGGCGTTTACCGGGCAGCCAGGCGTGACTAAGACTGGATGGAATATCTACCTCACGGAGCTTGAAGCAATTCCAGACGGGTCGGTCCCAATGCCAGACAAGAAGACGCTTGCCGCCATTCGGCAGATGAAAGACGACTACCGCAATCCAGTCGTTCATCCTCGCGTAGTGCTTTCCGAAGCCGATGCGCGTGTGCTGTTCAACAATGGTGAAAGCGCGATTATCGGGATGGCGCAGGGCCTCAAGGAGGCTGCGGCTGGGTCGCAAATCGCGCTTGCTCTCGCCGGCAAGCCGGCCGCGACACCGGCGCCATGACGAAAACGCCGGAGTCCAAATTATCAGAGGCTGAGATCGCCAAGCGGCGCGATGCAGGGTTACGAAATCTGCTCAAGATGCCGCCGAAGCCCCATGCGGAAGTGGTGGGCGAGAGGCGTCCCGACAATAAGTCCGGCGCCGTCCCGCCCGGCTACCTCGTCATTGACGGCAAGATTCGCGTAGCCGGAACCATTCGAAAGAATGCGGACGGCTCCATCACCGCCGACGTTTTCCGGAACCTTGAAGATTTCCGAGCCGGGCAAGCGATGGAGCGCGCCGCGAGATTTATGGCCTAGGTATCGCCGGCCATGTCGTCGAGGTTATTTGCTCTCCGACCATCGGCGTTGGTCCGCAGATGGTCCTTCCGCCCGTCATTCGGACGAACGACGTGCGTGTTCGCAATCTCACCGCGCTCGGCCATCGGAATGGCGCGCTCGACGCTGGTGTATTTGCTGTTGCCCTTGAACAGGACATGGGTGATATCCCCGTCGCCATCGGCGCGGGCATCGACAATCTTTTTCTTGGATGACATAGTGGAACTCCGTTGTGAGAGATGAAGGGCTACCCCGCTGACCGCTAAATCTTGGGGTAGCCCTTCAATTCTCCACAATTTCTAGTCCAGAGTCGAGTCCGCGTTCGCAGATGTTCTCATTGCGCACGGCGGCGTTTGCGCCAGCGCAGAAACGCCTTCGCCTTCTGCCTAAGCGTACGTGGCCTCGTCAGTCCGCCGATAGGTCAGGCGCTTGCCCTTGATACCAGCAAGGGCCGCATTCCTGCGCTCATGGTCGTCAACGCCGAGGGCGGAACGGTGGTTGTAGCGAAAGTCGAACTCGCCGAGATAGCGCTTCAAGTGCTGTTGGCTGACGTGGTGATAGACGCCCGTGATGCCGCGCTTGAGGATGCTGAAATAGCCCTCGATGGTGTTCGAATGGGCTTCGCCGCGAACGTATTCGGCAATGCCGTGGTTGACGGTTTCGTGGCGCGCGAACTCAGGCCCGATCACGCGGTACTGGCCCGCGTCGTCGGTCATGAGGACGGACTTGCGCGACACCTGAGTAACGAGGATCGGACGCAACGTCTTGGCGTTGACCGCCGGGACATGGAACGAACGGACGTGCCCGCCGCGCTCGACTAGGGAGAAGGCGATTTCCTTGCCGACCGCGCCGATGTTCTTCGGATTGCGCTTGGACTTGTGCTTGTTCTTTTCCTTGCCGCCGATCACGGTTTCGTCGGCCTCGACGGTCTTGCCCTCTCCGCCAAGCGGGCCGGGATTGAGTTCGCGCATGGCCTCACGGATACGGTGAGCCATGAACCAGGCCGTCTTGTAGGTCACGCCGAGCATACGGTGCAGTTGATGGGCGCTGATGCCCTTCTTGGACGAACTGACCAGATGGAAAGCCAGCACCCACTTGTTGAGCGGGATCTTCGATCGCTCCAAGACGGTGCCCACGGTCACGGTGAAATGACCACGGCACGAATTGCATTGATGGAGGCCGGGACGGTGAGACTTGCCCTTGAGCTTCCTGACGTTGTCGAACTCGCCGCAATGCGGGCATACGGGACCGTCCGGCCAAAGGACGCTCTCAAGATGCGCGCGGGCGGCGTTTACGTCGTGAAAGATAGGATCAGTGAGATCAGTCATGGTGGATGCCGAGAGTGTTAGCGATCAGGATTGGGCTGCGGCTTGCGCGCGAGTTCGCGCTCAATATCCTCCGGCCACTGGGCCAACATCTTGGCCGGTATGGTTAGGATTACTGTTCGCCCGCCTTCTGCATCGAGAGAGAGATCAGCAACATTACCCGTTTCGTCGAATGTGATATGCGGGCGACCGGAGAGCCGATAATGATGAAGGGTCCCGTAAGTCATGCGTATTGCTCCAATACCGTTGACGGCATTGTGCCGTCCGGCTCCTGCTATGTCAAGTATACAATCACCCCCATAGGGAGAGGGTGGCGAGGGGTTCGGCCCCACCGAGAGGGGCCGGGAAGTGCCGAGGGTCAGTCGGTGAAGGCTAGGCGGACTTGGCCGAAGGCGCCGAAATCGGCAACTATTTCGGCCACTGCCGGGGCGGTCTGGACGCCGGTCACGCTGCCGGTGGTGACGAACTGCCCGGCCTTGAGGCCGTCGCCCCGGCGCGAGCGGTCGTTGGCCAGCCAGATCAGCGGCATGATCGGATGGCCGCCGACATCCTCGGCATCGCCCTCGCCCACCGTCTCGCCGTCGATCGTCATGCGCACGACATGGCTTTCCAGCGGCTGGTTGCGCCAGTCGGGGATTTCCGGCGCGTAGACGAAGGCGGCGGCCAGGGCGTTGTCGGCGACCAAGCTGAACGCCCCGGCCTTGAGGCCGGTGGAGTAGTTGCAGTCGGCGACCTCGATCGCCGGGTGCAGGGCGGCGACCGCGGCCTCGACCTCCTCGCGGGAATAGTCCTTTTCGCGCGGCGGTAAATCCTTGCCCAGGCGCCAGCCGTATTCCGATTCGACGATGCGCATGTGGAAGGCGGCACCGTAAATTTCGGCCGGGCTTTCGAGAATGGTCGAGGCCAGCATGCGCCCGGCCACGGGGCTGGGGGCGCCGACAAGTTCCTGGAACTTGGGCACGGCGGCCCCGACCTTCCAACCGCCGATGGGCTGATCCCAAAGGCCGACCAGAGCGTCCTGGATGGCGTAGCCCTCGTCGAGGGTCGCGGGGCGCAGATCCTCGGGCAGACCGGGAATCTGGCGATGGTCGCCCCGGGCCGAAGCCAACATGCGCGCGGCCTTCTCGATCGCGTCTGGGTCGATCGCGTCTGGCATCACAGTCTCTCCCTTTCGGTCGGACTCAGGTCGTTCGGGCTCAGGCGGCGGCCTGGGCCGCGACGATGTCGTCGGCCAGCCGGCCCTGCAACTCCTGCAGGTGGTCGAATTGCCAGTCGAAGGTGCCGACCCCCTGGGTGAGGGAGCGCAGATCGACGATCATGTCGAACATCTCGCTCTGCGGCAGATAGGCGGTGACCTCGTCCCAGCCTTTCCAGCCATCCTTGGGCTCGTAGCCCAGGATCTGGCCGCGGCGGCCGCTCAACAGACGTTGGATATTGGCGGTGTATTCTCTGGGGGTGCGGACCTTGACCTGCAGGATGGGCTCCAAGAGCACCGGGCCGCATTTCGGCATGCCCTCGCTCATCGCCATGCGGCCGGCGGTCTTGAACGCCATGTCCGAGCTGTCGACGGCATGGTACTGGCCGTCGGTCAGGGTGACCGCGACATCGACCACCTGGAAGCCGAGCGGGCCGCGCCCGAGATAGTCGCGCACCCCGGCCTCGACCGAAGGAATGTATTGGCGCGGCACCGCGCCGCCGCTGATCGTCTGGTCGAAAGCGAAGCCCGAGCCGCGCGGCAGCGGCTTGATATCGACATGGACGTCGCCGAACTGGCCATGGCCGCCCGACTGCTTCTTGTGGCGGGCGTGCTGGGAGACCGGCTTCTTGATCGTCTCCTTGTAGGGCACCCGCGGACGCGAGGTCGTGACGTTCAGGTTGAAGCGGTTCTTGAGCTTGTCGGCCGCGATCAGCAATTGCACCTCGCCCTGGCCCCAGAGCACCATCTCGCGCGTCTCCGCACTGTGGTCCAGGGTGATCGAGGGGTCCTCCTCCATCAGGCGGGTCAGGGCGCCGGCCATCTTGACCTCGTCGTCCCGGCTGCCGGCATGGACCGCCACGGCGTAGACCGGAGGCAGCGGGTCGGGCCAGGGCATCGCGTCCTCCGGGGCTTTGCCGGACGGCGTGAGGATATCGCCGGTCTTGATCTCGTCCATCCGGCCCAGGGCGACGACCGCACCGGCCCCGGCCTTGGCCTCCTTGTTCTGCTTGTGGCCCATCAGGCGATGCATGCCGCTGATCCGCTCGCCGTTCATCGTGTCGCCGTCGGACACCGTGCCGCGCCATACGCGGGCAACGGAGAGCTTGCCGGTATGGGCCATGTGATAGGTCTTGAAGACAGTTGCCGCGGCCTCCGACTCCGAGGGGTCGATGCCCAGCGCCTCGGCCCGGGACGAGGCCTCGGCCGTCTCGTGGCGCAGGGCCTTGAGCAGGCGGCGCACGCCGTGGTCGCGCTCGGCCGCGCCCAGAAAGACGGGCACGATGCGGTCGGCCCGCAGATTCTCAGTCAGATGCTGGTAGATCTCGTCTGTCGGCGGCACCGTGTCCTCGAGCAGGGCCTCGAGCAGGGAATCGTCGAAATCGGCCAGGGATTCGAGCATTTCCTGGCGTGCGATCTGCTCGTCGTCCTGCTCGTCCTCGGGGATGGCCACCAGCTTGGACGCGTCGCCCGGTCGATACTCGTAGGCCCGCTCGCTCACCAGATCGACATAGCCGGTGGTCTCGTCGCCGTCGACGATGGGCACCTGGCGCAGGACCAGGGGCCGGTCCGAGACGGATTGCAGCGCCTCCATCACCGAGCGCAGGTCTGCCTGGGCGTGGTCCATCTTGTTGATGAAGACCATGTGCGGAATCGCCTGGTCGTCCAGGAACTTGAACAGGGGGGCGACGGCGATCGCCCGCTCGACCAAGGGCTCGACCACGATGACGGCGATGTCGGAAACCATCAGGGCGTTCAGCGCCTCCTGCGCCAGCTCGATCGAGCCGGGGCAGTCGAGCAGGGTCCATTCCTCGTCCAGATAGGTCATGGCCGCGACGTTGAGCTCGGTGCTCATAGTCCGGGCGCGCGCCTCCGGGGCGCTGTCGCCGATCGTGTTGCCCTCCTTGATCGTGCCCTTGCGCGGGATCGCGCCGGACGCGGCCAGCATGGCTTCCACGAGCGAGGTCTTGCCGCTGAGATAAGAGCCGACGAACGCGGCGCAACGGGGGCCGGACGGGTTTTTCGCGGTCACGGGGCTGCCTCCTCCTCTGTTCCTTCCGGGAATCCGCCGCCGCCGGACGACGCGACGGATCTTGTTCTTGTTGTTCGTCCCGCTTTTCCTGTGCTCCGCCGCCTCTCGCGGGCGACTGGAGTCGAACGAATCCATGTTTCCAGCCCGGCCCCGGCAAGGCAAGAGCGATTCCCCGGAGGGCGGGTGGCTAGGCGCGGCCCATGGCGTGAAGCGCGAGAGCCTGCTCGATGAAGCGGTGGGTCGGAGTTTCGACCCCGGCCTCGCGCCCAAGGCGCACGACGCCGCCGCTGAGCCAGGGCAGTTCCAGCCGGCTGCCTCGTTCGAGATCGTTGAGCATGGAGGATTTGACCCCCGGCGGCAGGCCGTCGGCCATGGCCATGCGCTCGGCCACCACGCCGTCCGACAGCGGCGCGCCCAAGGCCCGGCCGACCGCCGCGGCCTCCGTGATCGCAGCCTCGAACAGGGCGCGGGTGGCGGGCTCGGCCAGGATCGGCCCAATCGACGAGCGGGTCGCGCAGGTGACGCCGGAGAGGGCGGTCAGATAGACGAATTTCTCCCACAGGTCTTTTTGGATCGACTCGCTCAACCGGGTCTCGAAGCCGGCGGCCTCGCAGGCGGCGAGGAAGGCTTCGGCGCGTGGGGTCACGGCGCCGTCCATCTCGCCGAAGACGAGCTGGTGGGCCGGGCCGGAATGGAGGATGCGCCCCGGCTCAACGATCTGGGCGAAGATGAAGCTGACCCCGCCCATGACATGCTCGGGCCCCAGGACGCGGCCCAGGACCTGTTCCGCCTCGACCCCGTTCTGGGCCGAGATGACGGCCGTGTCCGGCCCGATCAGGGGGCGGATCGCCTCGCCCGCGCTCTCGGTATCCCAGAGCTTGGTGCAGAACAGGACGATATCGACCGGGCCGATGTCGGCCGGATCGTCACTCGCGTTCGCCGGGTGGACAAGAAGGTCGCCGTGCTGGCTCTCGACCACGAGGCCGCGCTCGCGGATCGCGGCCAGGTGAGGACCGCGAGCGATGAAATGCACCTCCTCACCCGCCGCCGCCAGGCGCGCGCCGTAATACCCGCCGACCCCACCGGCGCCCATGATGGCTATGCGCATGGCGACCGCCCCCGCCGCCCCTATTTCAGCGCGGCGCAGGCCCGCTGGATGCGCTTGCAGGCGTCTTCCAGCAATTCGTAGGAGGTCGCGTAGGAGACCCGGAAATGGGGCGACAGGCCGAAGGCCTCGCCATGGACGGCCGCCACGCCCTCGGTCTCCAGCAGGTAGACGACGAAGTCGTAATCCTTCTCGATCAACTTGCCTTCCGGCGTGGTCTTGCCGATCACCCCGGCGCAGGAGGGATAGACGTAGAAGGCACCCTCGGGCCGGTGACAATGCAGGCCATCCGCCTTGTTGAGCATGTCGACAACCAAGTCGCGGCGCTTCATGTACTCGACATTGTGCTCGGCAATGAAGTCCTGCGGGCCGTTCAGCGCCTCGACCGAAGCCCATTGGCTGATTGAGGCGGCGCCCGAGGTGTTCTGGCCCTGGACCTTGCTCATCGCCTTGATCAGCGACTCCGGTCCGGCGGCATAGCCGATGCGCCAGCCGGTCATGCAATAGGCCTTGGACATGCCGTTCATGGTCAGGGTGCGGTCGTAGAGTTCGGGGGTCGCCTGGGCGATGGTCGCGAACTCGAAGC
Source organism: Rhodospirillaceae bacterium (assembly GCA_018699755.1). Taxonomy (GTDB): domain Bacteria; phylum Pseudomonadota; class Alphaproteobacteria; order CADEGL01; family CADEGL01; genus JABIRQ01. The sequence continues at coordinate 14,168 of JABIRQ010000169.1, forward strand.
CGTCATAGACCAAATGCTCGTACATGTCGTCGGTCAGGATATGGACCTGGGGATGGCGCTTCAGGACCTCGCCCAGCGCCTTCAAGTCGTCCATGGAATAGCTCGCGCCGGTCGGGTTGGACGGCGAGTTCAGGATGAGCCATTTGGTCTTCTCGGTGATCGCCGAGTCCAGGTCCTCCGGCCGCATCTTGAAGCCGTTGTTCTGGGGGCAGTTCACGATCACCGGCTCGCCGCCGCAGAGCAGCACCATGTCGGGATAGGACACCCAGTAGGGCGCGGGAATGATGACCTCGTCGTCCGGATCGAGAGTGGCCATGAGGGCGTTGTAGATGACGTGCTTGCCACCCGGCGAAACGAATACCTGGCTGGGTTTGTAGTCCAGCCCATTGTCGCGCTTGAATTTGGCGCAGATCGCCGCCTTAAGCTCGGGGATGCCATTGATCGGGGTATATTTCGTCTCGCCCCGGCGGATCGCATCGATCGCCGCCTCCTTAACGTTGTCGGGCGTGTCGAAATCGGGCTCGCCCGAGCTCAGGCTGATGACGTCGCGGCCTTGGGCGAGCATGTCGCGAGCCAATTGGGTGAAGACGGTGGTCGCGGATTCCTTAACGCGACCAAGTCTCTGCGCGATTAGTGTCATGGCGCTCGGGCCCCCTTTAAAATCTAGCCTGGGATGCGGTCGGCGGCACCCTACGCCCGGCCGTAACGGCCCGCAAGCGCCCGAAAGCGCCCCGGTCGTATATGGCCTCAAATCCAGCGCAGGCGGTGGAACAGCCAGTATTCGACGACGCCCAGCACGGCCAAAAGGCCGCAGACGAAGGCGAAGGCCCAGGGCCAGGACGCGCCCGGGATGCCGTCGACATTGATGCCCAGAAGGCCGGTCACCAGGCTCAAGGGCAACATGATCGTCGCCACGATGGACAGCACGTACATGTTGCGGTTCATGCGCTCGGACAGATGGCTGATCGCCTCGTCGCGCAGGATGGCCGCGCGCTTGCGCATGCCGGCCCAATCGAGCGGGCGCCCGCCGCCCGCGCCATCCAGCAGGTAGGCGCAGATCAGGCCGTCGATCTGACCCGGCGCCTCGTACGGCGCCGTCTCAACCATTCACCGCGACTCCGGCCAGCCAGCCGAGCCAGACCGCGCCGAGGCAGAGGACGAGGGAGAGGGCGACGTTCAGCCCGGCACTGCCCCAATCGCCGGCCAGGGCCAGCTCCAGGGTCTGCAGGCCGAAGGCGGAAAAGGTGGTATAGCCGCCCAGGACGCCGACCATCAGAAATTGGCGAGCGGTCAGATCGAGCAGGGGGCGGCCGTCGGCCAGGGCGAGGACGGCGAGAAACGCGATCAGAAAGCAACCGCTGACATTCGCCGCCAGAGTGCCCCAGGGAAAGCCCGACCCGCCGTCCGGCGCGGACAGGCGCGCCACGATGTCGGAGACTCCGAATCGGGCCATACCGCCGAAGGCGCTGCCGAGACCGACCAGCAGATAGGAGGAAACACTCACGAACCGGACCCCCGGAAAATGGAACGGGCAGAATCGGCCGAAAGCGCATCCCGGGTCAATCGTGCTCCGCTTCGCCCGGGGGCACTGGCATTTCGCCGCCGGGACGGCATATTAGAGGCATGAGCCTGAACCTCGCCGAACGCCCGATCCCCCTGCCGGAAGAACGGCCCGAAGCGGGCAAGCCCTTCGACCTCGCCTCGGACTACCAGCCCGCGGGCGATCAGCCCCAGGCGATTCTAGACCTGATCCAGGGCCTCAAGGACGGCGAACGCGACCAGGTCCTGCTGGGAGTGACGGGTTCGGGCAAGACCTTCACGGCGGCCCAGGTCATCCAGCGCGTCCAGCGCCCCAGCCTCGTCCTGGCCCCGAACAAGACCCTGGCGGCCCAGCTCTACGGCGAGATGAAGAACTATTTCCCGTACAACGCCGTGGAGTATTTCGTCTCCTACTACGACTACTACCAGCCGGAGGCCTACGTGCCCCGCTCGGACACCTATATCGAGAAAGAAGCGACGGTGAACGAGCAGATCGACCGGATGCGCCACGCGGCAACCCGGTCGCTGATGGAGCGCGACGACGTCATCATCGTCGCCAGCGTCTCGTGCATCTACGGCATCGGCGCGGCGGAGACCTATACCGGCACGGCGGTCACCCTGCGCAAGGGCCAGGTCATCAACCGCAACCAGCTCCTCAAGAAGCTGGTCGAGCTGCAATACCGGCGCAACGATTCGAACTTCCAGCGCGGTGCCTTCCGGGCGCGCGGCGATGTCGTCGAGATCTTCCCCGCGCATCTGGAGGATCGGGCCTGGCGCCTCGACATGTTCGGCGACCAGATCGAGGAAATCGTCGAATTCGATCCCCTGACCGGCCATCGGGACGGCATCCACGATTCGGTGAAAGTCTACGCCGCCAGCCATTACGTCGTGCCCAAGCCGACCATGACCCAGGCCGCGACCAAGATAAAGATCGAGCTGAAGGCGCGGCTCGACGAACTGACCCGCGAGGGCAAGCTGCTGGAGGCCCAGCGCCTCGAGCAGCGCACCAGCTTCGATCTGGAGATGATCGAGGCGACGGGCGCCTGCGCCGGGATCGAGAACTATTCCCGCTTCCTGACCGGGCGCAATCCGGGCGAGCCGCCGCCGACCCTGTTCGAATACCTGCCCAAGAACGCCCTGCTGTTCGTGGACGAAAGCCATATCACCGTGCCGCAGCTCAACGGCATGTACAAAGGGGATTACGCCCGCAAATCGACCCTGGCGGATTTCGGCTTCCGCCTGCCCTCCTGCATCGACAACCGGCCCCTCAAGTTCGAGGAATGGGACGTCATGCGGCCCGAAACGGTCTTCGTCTCGGCCACGCCCGGCCCCTGGGAACTCGAGCGCACGGGCGGCGTCTTCGTCGACCAGGTGATCCGCCCCACCGGCCTGATCGACCCCGTGGTCGAGATCCGGCCGGCCGAGAGCCAGGTCGACGACCTGCTGGCCGAATGCCGCGAGGTGATCGGCCGCGGCGGGCGCGTCCTGGTCACGACCCTGACCAAGCGCATGGCCGAAGACCTGACCGAGTACATGATGGAGGCGGCCATCAAGGTCCGCTACATCCATTCCGACGTCGACACCCTGGAGCGCATCGAGATCATCCGCGACCTGCGCCTGGGCGCCTTCGACGTGCTGGTCGGCATCAACCTGCTGCGCGAGGGGCTGGACATCCCGGAATGCGCCCTGGTCGCCATTCTGGACGCGGACAAGGAGGGCTATCTGCGCTCCAAGACCGCGCTGATCCAGACCATCGGCCGTGCCGCGCGCAACGTCGAGGCCAAGGCCGTGCTCTATGCCGACCGGATGACCGGCAGCATGGCGGCGGCGATCGAGGAAACCGACCGGCGGCGGGAAAAGCAGCAGGCCTACAACGTCGAACACGGCATCACGCCCGCCTCGATCAAGAAGAACATCTCCGACATCCTGGAAAGCGTCTACGAGCGCGACCACTACACGGTCGAGACCGGCGACGAGGACACGAAGCACCTGGTCGGCAAGGACCTGACCGCCTATCTCGCCGAGCTGGAAGCGCGCATGCGCGAGCACGCCGCCAACCTGGAATTCGAGGAGGCCGCCAATCTGCGCGACCAGATCCAGCGCATGCAGGAGGACGACCTGGGCCTGTCCACCCGCGGCGCCCTGGCCGAACGCATCAAGATGGCCGACGCCTGGTCCAAGGGCCGGAAATACAAGGGCAAGCCCGGCAAGCGGCACAAGGGCGGGCGGCGGCGCGCCAGCGCGTGAGCCGGCGCGTGAGCCGGCGCATGAGCCGGCGCATGAGATTGCCTTCGCCCCTTGCCCCGTCCCGGCGAATCGTGTTCCCTCCCGCCGCGCTTCCGCCCGCAAACCTGGGATGGACTAGGGGGACAAAACCGGTGAACAAAACCGACGATGCGGCATCCGGCCGCAGGGATCGCCCGTGAGCCTGGCCTCCTGGCTGTACGTCGCCGGCGGGCTGGTGCTGCTGTTCTTCGGCGGCGAGGCGCTGGTGCGCGGCGCCGTCTCCATGGCCCGGCGGCTCGGCGTCTCGCCTCTCGTCATCTCCCTCTCGGTGGTCGCGCTGGGGACCAGCGCGCCCGAAATGGTGGTGGCGCTGGACGCCGCCCTCGATGGCCATACCGACGTCGCCATCGGCAACGTGGTCGGCAGCAACATCGCCAACACTCTGCTGATCCTGGGAGTCGCCGGGCTGATCGCGCCCATCGTCTGCGATGTCTCCACCATCCGCCGCGACGGACTCGCCGTGGCCCTGGCCAGCCTGGTTTTCGTCGCGCTCGCCTGGGTTGGGGAACTGCGGGCTTGGTCCGGCGCGGTCCTGCTGCTCCTGCTGATCACCTACCTGGGGTTGTCCTATTGGCGCGACCGGCGCAACGCGGCCGCCCAGCGGGCCCATGCGGAAGAGGTCGAGGAGATCGGCGGGCGGCCCATGACCCTGGCCGTGGCGGCGCTCGTCAGCCTGACCGGCCTCATCCTGCTCGCCTTTGGCGCCGAATTTCTGGTGACGGGCGCAGTCGATATCGCTCGCCATTTCGGCGTGTCCGAGACCGTGATCGGCCTGACCCTGGTCGCCTTCGGCACCTCCCTGCCCGAACTCGCGACCTGCGCCATCGCCGCCTTCCACCGCCATGCCGACGTCGCCCTGGGCAATATCCTGGGCAGCAACATGTTCAATATCCTGGGCATCATGGGCGTGGTCACGATTGTCACCCCCGTGCCGGTGCCACCCCAGATCATGGGTTTCGACGTCTGGTTCATGCTGGGGGCCAGCGTGCTGGTGCTGCCCCTGATGTTAACCGGCGGCCGCTTGAATCGACTCGAATCAACCGGATTGGTTGCGCTCTATCTCTCCTATATCGGTATCCAGTTTTATGGCGTTGAAAGACTTCTCGACTTGATTCCGGCCTGATTTGGCCCCCGATTCGCAGATCGGGCGGCCCGGCCTTGCCGCTGGGGCCCGCCTCACCCATCCTCACCGCTCATGACCGCCATGACAGACACCATGCCCAGACGCGCCCTCGTCACCGGCGCCGGCCAGCGCATCGGCCAGACCATCGCCACCGCCCTGGGCCGCGCCGGCTGGGACGTGGCCGTGCATTACAACCGCTCCGCCGAGGGCGCGGATGCGACGGTCGAGGCGGTGCGCGCGGCGGGTCGGCGGGCGGAGCCGGTGCGGGCGGACCTGAGCCGCGAGGACGAGACCGCCGCCCTGGTCGAACGGGCCGAGGCGGCCCTGGGCGGGACGATCGGCTGCCTGGTCAACAACGCCGCGATCTTCGAGATGGACACCGTGGCCAGCGCGACGCGGCAGACCTGGGACGCCCATATGGAAATCGACCTGCGCGCGCCCTTCGTCCTGATTCAGGCCCTAACCCGGCGCCTGCCCGAGGATGCCCAAGCCTGCGTCGTCAACATGATCGATGCCCGGGTCTGGAACTTCACGGCCAATTTCGTGTCCTACACCGTGGCCAAGAGCGCCTTGTGGACCCTGACCCAGACCATGGCCATGGCCCTGGCGCCACGCGTCCGGGTCAATGCCGTCGGCCCAGGCCCGACCCTGCAAGACAAGCACCGCACGCGCGAGGAGTTCGAGGCGCTCAGCGCCTCCATGCCGCTGGGCCGCGGCACGACGCCGGAGGAGGTCGCGGAGGCCGTGCTCTATCTGATCGATGCGCCCGCCGTAACGGGCCAGATGATCGCCCTCGACGGCGGCCAGCATCTGGGCTGGGTGCGGCCCGGCGGCGCGCGCAACCCCGCCGGCTAGGCGGCGAAAGGACGACCATGGGGAAGCCCGGCGCCAGCACGCCCCGAATCGATCCGACGGCCGACGGTCGGCGCGGCATCCGCCACGTCTTCGTGCGCGACCTGGAGTTGTGCTGCCTGATCGGCGTGCACAGCCATGAGCGGGACCGGCGCCAGCGGGTCCGCATCAATCTGGACCTGGCGGTCGAGGAAGGCTCGGAGCCGATCGGCGACGACCTCGCCCATGTCGTCTCCTACGAAGATATCCTGGATCGGGCGCGGGCGATCGCCGGGGCCGGCCACATAAACCTGGTCGAAACCCTGGCCGAACGGATCGCCGAAACCTGCCTGGAGGACACGCGGGTATGCAGCGCCCGGATTCGGGTCGAGAAGCTCGACGTGTTCGACGATACGGAGAGCGTGGGCGTGGAAATCGAACGATTCAACACACTTGACCGGGCTTGACAAAGGCCCCGAAACGATCATCGGCGGGG
>JABIRQ010000033.1 GCA_018699755.1 Rhodospirillaceae bacterium
CACCGCGATCGCGATCGGCCCGATGGTCCCTGGATCCGGCTGCCATATCCGCTTGAAACCCTTGATCGCGAGATAGAAGGCGAAGGCGCCGGCCATCAGCGCGACCAACATAGGCACCCAGCGCCGCGCGGCGGCGATCTTATCCTCCTGATAAATCACGTTATATTTGATGAAGGCGAGGAAGAGGGCGGCAACGACGCCGCCGAGAACCGGGGAGATCACCCAGCTTGCCGCGATCGCCCCCAGGGTCGCCCAGTTGACGAGCTGGAACCCGACTGCGGCGATGCCCGCGCCCATCACGCCGCCGACCACCGCATGGGTTGTCGAAACCGGCGCGCCCACGAAGGTCGCGATGTTGACCCAGACGGCGGAGGAGATCAGCGCGGCCATCATGGCCCAGATGAAGATGCCGGAATCGGGAACCAGGGCGGGATCAATGATGCCCTTGGAAATCGTCGAAACCACGTCGCCGCCGGCCAGCAGGGCGCCCGCGCTTTCGAAGATGGCGGCGATGACCAGGGCGCCGACCATGGTCAAGGCCCGCGAGCCGACCGCCGGACCGACATTGTTGGCGACGTCGTTGGCCCCGATATTCAGGGCCATGTAGCCGCCCAGGATGGCGGCGAGGACGACGATCGCCGCGTCGGCGTTCACCCCGGCCTGCATCGCCGCGAGGATCGCGGACACCCCGAGGAAGACGGCGGCAAGGCCGTGGGAGAAGGCGAGGTTTCCGGTCGTGCGCGCGGCCGCCTCGACATGGACGATCTTTTCGAGATCCTTGTCGAGCGAACTCTTGCGTGTGTTCACAAGGCCCGTTCCCCGGCCTTGTCGCAAAGCACCCGCAGGGCCGCGCCCTGGGTCTCGGCCAAGCCGTCGAGCAGGCGCATGAGTCCCTTCTCGACGACCAGGCCCGGCGCGTCCGGCAGGTCCACCCAGCGCATGGTCCGGTCCGCCTTCTCCTGCCAGTCCGTTCGGTGCAGGGTGACCGCGAGCGGGTAGACATAGACCTCGCAGGCGATCTGATATCCCCCCGCCATGCGCTTGGTGTAACGATAGGTGCCGAGCGGTTCCGGGTGGATCTCGCCCAGGACGCCGGCCTCTTCCTCGGCCTCGCGGGCCGCGGCTTGGGGCATGGACAATGCTCCGGACGGCCATCCCTTGGGGACGATCCAATTTCCGGACCGCCGCGAGGTGACGAGCAACACCTCGATCCTCGAGCCAATGTCGATAAAGGGAAGGGCGGCGACCTGGCGGACTGATCTCGACTTGAAGAACACGGCGGACCGGGCGCCCATTTGTTGCATTCTTATTACGGCGCGCGATCCTAACCTGTCAAATTGGGGGATTGCGAGGGATTCCGCCGCCTATTCGTCGCTCTTTTTGTCCTTCATGAAGGCCGGGGTGATGCCTTCGAGCGCGCCGCCCAGGACCGACATGCGGTAGAGATGACCCATCATGATCACGGCGTCCTCCCGACTCATATCCATGCCGCGCTGGTAGGATTCCATCTCGACCCGGACGGCCAGGGGCGGCAGGCTCGCGACCTTCTCGGCGATTTCGCGCGCCCGTGCGGCGAGGCTCTCGCGCGGCACGACCTCGTTGACGTAATGCCATTCTCGGGCCTTCTCGGCGTCGAACCGCTCCGCCGTCAACATGCACCACATGGCGGCGGTGTGGGGCATTTGGCGGCCCAGGCGCAGCAACCCGCCGATGCCGCCCATGCCGTAGGCGACCTCGGGCAGGCCGAACTGCGCCTCGGGGGTGCAGATGCGCAGATCGGTCAGATGGGTCAGGACCATGAAGCCTTGGCCCAGGGCGTAGCCATCGACCGCCGCGATGATCGGCTTGAAGCGCTCCATGCGCAGGATTTCCTGGTCCCAGCCGGGCCGTGCCGGCGGGTCGGAGCGGCGCTGGGCGCGCGAAAGCTGGCGTTCGAGCATGGTGCGGTTCGACGGATCCTCGGCCTTCCACTTGAGATCGTCGCCGGCGCAGAAGGAGCAGCCGTCGGCGCCTTTCATGATGCCGACATGGACCGCATCGTCGGCGGTGAAACTCTCCAGAACCCGGTGCATCTCCTTGTGCATCTCGGGCTGCATGATGCTGAGGCGGCCGTTGTCGATGGTGATGGTCGCGATGGCGCCGTCGGTCTCGTAGCGGATGGGCATGGCTTTCTCCCTGGTTGGGCCAGATTGGGTGTCCGGTCCGGCGGCTAGCGCCAGACCTCGTCCTTGCGGTCATAGGCGCCGATGCGCAGGTCGTCGGTTTCGGCGCGCAGTTTCTTCTTTTCGACCCGGTCGCTTTCCAGGGTGCGCGGCAGTTCGGGGCGGTATTCCCAATAGCGCGGCACCTTGAAGGCGGCGAGGTTGGTCTTGGCGTATTCGACGACCCGCTCGAGAGGGAGGTCCTCCATCGTCATGCCCGGTTGAAGCTGGATGTAGAGCTTCACCTCCTCGTCCGAATAGGGATCGGGCACGGCGAGGGCGGCGGCGTCGCGCACCTCGGGCAGCAGGCGCATCACGGCTTCGATCTCGCGCGCCGCGATATTCTCGCCGCGCCGTCGGATCATGTCCTTGATGCGCCCGAC
>JABIRQ010000471.1 GCA_018699755.1 Rhodospirillaceae bacterium
AGAAATTCCAGCCCCGCCATGTTGCGCGCGCCCGGCGCCTCGCGCGGCACCGCCAGCTTCGCCGTCTCGTCGCTCATACGCTTCCTCCAGAAAACCGGCGGCACGATAGGCGGGCGAGCGGCGAGCGTCGAGGGCCGGGCGCGCCGCTTGATCGCTCCTTCCCCCTCGCCCACACTCATCCCACCGGCACGAGGAAGGGCACCTCACCGACATGAGGAAGGATTTGGTCTTGCGCGTGCGCATCGAAGAGGTCGGCGGCGTGCCGACCCGTTACTACCACGAGGGCAGCGGCCTGCCGCTGCTGCTCGTCCATGGTGTCGGCGTTACGGCCGACACTTGGCTGCGCAATATCGACCCCCTGGCCGAGGATTTCTCGGTCTATGCCCCGGACCTGCTGGACAACGGGTATTCCGGCCAGGGCAACTATACCGGCGGGCCGCCGCAGCCCCACATGGTTGCCCATCTCGCCGATTTCGCCGACCATCTGGGCCTGGACGAATTCGCGGTCTGCGGCAGCTCCTTCGGCGGGCTGCTGGCCGCCCTGCTGCATCTGCACATGCCCGAGCGGGTCACGCGGCTGATCCTGCTGAGCAGCGGCACCTTGTTCAATTCGGAAGAGGAGCTCGCCCGCACCCTTGCCGAGTCCCACGCCAACGGCAGCTCGGCGATGGACGACCCGAGCTGGGAAAGCTGCCAAAGGCGCATGGAGCGCATCGTCCACGACCCCGCGGCGGTGCCGCCGGAAATGATTTTCGCGCAACTGACGCTCTACGCCATGCCGGGCCAGCGCGAGGCCTACGAGCGGCGCATGAGGGGGCTGATGGATATCGAAGCCTGCCGCCCCTACCGGGTGGCGGAGCGGCTGGAGGAGATCGCCGCGCCGACCCTGATGATCTGGGGCAAGGACGATCCACGCGCCGTGATGGCGCGCGCCGAGGACGCCGCGGCGCGCATCCCCGACGCGACCTTGGTGGTGTTCGAGCGCTGCAAACATCATCCCCATGTCGAGCAGGCCGGCCGGTTCAACGATCTGGCCCGCCGCTTCCTCAAGGGCCAAGCCCTGGCCGATGCGGCATGACGAATCGGAGGACGAGAGAATGAACACCCGAATCGCCGCGAGCGATCCACCCTTCCGGCCCCGGCGCCTGGGACATGTGAATCTCTATGTCTCCGACCTCGACCGTTCGATGGATTATTTCAACGCGGTCGTGGGGCTGGAGGAGGTCTACCGCCGCCCGCCGATCAAGGGTGGCTTCCTGTCGAACGGCAACACCCACCACGATATCGGCATGGTGGAAACCTCGAGCCCGCTCTGCCATTCGGGCGAAGCGGGCCTCAATCACCTGGCCTTCGAGGTCGAGCACGAAGCCGACCTGGTCGCCGGCTACCGGCGCCTGCCCGATCCGGCCGCCGCCTTCCCGCGCACCATCGATCACGACATCACGCGCTCGATCTACGGCCTCGACCCCGACGGCAACGCCGTCGAGATCTATGCCGACATGCACAAGGACTGGCGCACGCGGCGGACCGGCGAGGTCACGAAGGAAACGCCCAAATGGGTACCCGGCGACGGCGCCCCGACGGCCGACCGCAACTATCACCCCACGCCCGAGATCCGTCGGGTCGACGGCGCCGCCTTCCATCCCGAACGCATCACCCATGCGGCCATGGTCGCCGCCGACTATGAAGCCGAATTCGACTATTACACCGGCATCATGGGCCTGAGCCCGCGCCTGGGCGGGCGCGGCACGGCCTTCTGCGCCCTGAGCGGCACGACGGGCGATATCGACCTGACCCTGTTTCGGGCCGCCGAGACGGGGGCCGAGCCGGGACTGCATCACATCGGCTTCCTGGTGACGGAGGAGGACGATCTCGATGCCTCGCTCGCCGCCTACCGGGCGCGCCACGGCGAGCCCGATGCGGTCGTCGAGTCCGGGTTCCGACGCTCGGTCTTCCTGCGAGATCCCGACGGCATCCGCATCCAGTTCTACGCGGAGCACGGTGATCCAGTGGCGGGGCTCGCGGCCCTGGCGCCGCAAATGGCGCTCTTCGCGGGTTAGGAGGCGAACATGGC
>JABIRQ010000031.1 GCA_018699755.1 Rhodospirillaceae bacterium
AAGGGCACCGGCGCCGAGGGCGCCGCCGCGCCGGTCAATTGCGCCACCTGCGACGGTTCGGGCCGGGAGCGCGCAACCCAGGGCTTTTTCACGATCGAGCGGACCTGCCCGAACTGCCACGGCTCCGGCCAAGTCATCGAAAAGGCGTGCAAGGACTGCAACGGCGCCGGCCGCCGCCATCACGAGAAGACCCTGGACGTGACCATTCCGGCCGGGGTCGAGGACGGCACCCGGATCCGCCTTTCGGGCGAGGGCGAGGCCGGCATGCGCGGGGCGCCGCCGGGCGATCTCTACATCTTCCTCAACGTCAAACCCCACCGGATCTTCCATCGCGAGGGCGCGGACATCCATTGCCGGGTGCCCATTCCGATGACCACGGCCGCCCTCGGCGGCTCGATCGAAGTGCCCACGGTGGGCGGCGGCCGCGCGCGCGTGACGATTCCCGAAGGCACCCAGACCGGCCGTCAGTTCCGCCTCAAGGGCAAGGGCATGCCCGTGCTGCGCACGACCCAGCACGGCGACATGTATATCGAGGCCGTGGTCGAAACCCCGGTCAACCTGTCGCGCAAGCAGAAGGAAATGCTGGCCGACTTCGTCAAGGCGGATGGCGGCAAGCGCTCCAACAGCCCGGAGAGCGAAGGCTTCTTCGCCAAGGTCAAGGAACTCTGGGACGATCTGCGCGACTAGGGTCCGTTGCCTTCGATGGCGATCGCCCAATCCTACCCATGATCGTCATCGCCCGGCTTTGCCCGAGCGATCCTGGGCCGTAGGGCGGACATGGCGGTTCGGCCGTGCGGCCTTCGGCCTCTCCCCGCCCTGTGCTTAAATGCTCTCGCTGAAACGACGGAGGGCGATCATGGCGGAGACGCGGGTGGGTGTGCTGGGTTGCGCGGGGCGCATGGGCCAGTTGCTGGTGCGCGAGGTGGCGGCGGCGGACGGCCTCGCCCTAAGTGGCGGCACCGAGACGCCGGGGCACGAGGCGTTGGGCCAGGACGTTGCGGCCCTTGCCGGTTTGGAGCCCTGCGGCGCGGTCGTGGGCGACGACCCGGCCGATCTTTTCGCGAAGACCGATGCGGTCATCGATTTCACCGCGCCGGGTGCGGCGATTTCCCACGCCAACCTGGCGGCCCAGGCCCATACCATCCTGGTCGTCGGCACCAGCGGCCTCGAGGCCGAGCACGAAGCAGCTTTGGAAAAAGCAGGCCGCCACACCCCGGTGGTCATCGGGGCGAGCATGAGCATCGGCGTCAACCTGCTGCTCGGCCTGGTGCGCCAGGCCGCCGCCGCGCTGGGCCCGGACTTCGATATCGAGATCGTCGAGATGCATCACAAGCATAAGGTCGACGCCCCCTCCGGCACCGCCCTCGCCCTCGGGCGCGCGGCGGCGGCCGGGCGCGGGGTCGATCTGGGCCAGGTCAAGGACAGCGGGCGCGACGGCCTGACCGGGCCGCGCCGGGTCGGGGATATCGGCTTCGCGGCCCTGCGCGGCGGCGACGTCACGGGCGAGCATTCGGTGATCTTCGCCGGCACCGGCGAGCGGGTCGAACTCGGCCATCGCACGTCCAGCCGCCAAGTCTATGCCCGGGGCGCGGTGCGCGCCGTGCAATGGGCGGTCGACAACCGCGAGCCGGGCTTCTACACCATGGCCGACGTCCTCGGCTTCAGCGAGAGATAGGGCGGCTCTGGCCAGCTCTGGCCGGTTCAGGCCGGGCGGGCGCGCCATGCCGCCAGGGCATCGCGCAGGCTCTTCGCGAAATCCAGCCGCTCCTCCGCCGTCAGGAAGGCGCCGATCGCGACGCGTCTGCCATGGGAGGTCAGGACCAGTTCGCTGTCATGGGCGGGCGGATCGTCCATCTCGACCCGCAGCCAATAGGGCTCGAACCGCCAGTCCGTCTCGCGCCCGCTGGGGCTCACCCGGCGCACCTCCACCGCGTCCTCGGTCAGCCGCACGGTCTCGTAGAGTCGCGCGCTGCGGTAGTTCGCCCGGAAGGCGAGATAGACCAGCAGCACGTCCAGCCCGAAGAAGCCGAAGACCGGCCAGGCGCCCTTCAGCAGAAAGGCGATTCCGGCAGCGAAGCTGATGGCGCTCACCCCCACCATGACGATCAGGAATCCCTTGGGCCCCAGGCTGCGATGGGGCGTCAGGACCGCGTCGAACAGGGCGTCCGGCGCGTTCGCGGGTAGCGGGCCGGTCTTCTCGGACAGACTCATGAGGCGAATGATAAGGGCCGGCGGTGCGTGTCGCCAAGGCCGATCGCAGGGTCTGGATTTCAGTGCGCTTCCGCGCTCTTCGCCCGCTTGGCGCGGCCGGCGACGGTCATGCCAGAGAGGATCAGGGCGAGGGCGATGAGGGCGTTCCAGTTCACCGCTTCGCCCAGCACGGCGACCCCCAGGCCGACCCCGACCAGGGGCACCAGATAGTTGACCACGGTCGCGAAATTCGGCCCGGTCAGGGCGACCAGGCGCAGGAACAGGACCGCGCCCAGGCCCGAGGAGACGACGCCCAGCCAGACCAGGCCGCCGAATTCCAGCGCGCTCGGTTCCAGCAGCCAGGGCCGATCGACCGCTAGGCTGATGGGCAGGGCCACGACGCTGGCGCAAAACAGGATCGCCACGCCGCTGACGGCGGGCGAGAGATGGCCCAGGCGCCGGGCGATCGGATAGGTGATGCCGTAGCAGGCGGCGCCGCCGACGACCGAAAGCTGGCCCCAGATCTGCCCGCCCAGCCCGGCCAGGGCGTTGGGTCCGACGAGGACCACGATGCCGGAGAAGCCCAAGGCGATGGCGGCGAAGTGATGAATGGCGGGCCGCTCGGCGCGGTCCATGATCAGGGTGAACAAGATGGTGAAGAAGGCGGCCGAGCCGACGAGGATTGCGGTCAGGCCGCTGTCGATCCGCGCCGCGCCCCAGGTGATCAGGATATGGGGCACGACGAAGCCGACCAGGGCGAGCGCGCCGATCCAGACCCAATCGCCGGAGTTGCGCGGCAGGCGTTCGCGCTTGACGAGATAGAAGACGAAGAGGACGAGAAAGCCGAAACTGGCGCGCGCCAGGCTGACCGTCGCCGGCGGCACCGTGTCGACCACGACCTTGATGAACGGGTAGCCGCTGCCCCAGGTCAGGGCGAGGACGCCGAGCAAGACGTAGTTGCGCAGGAGATGGGGCATCGGGGCTCGAGGTTCGGGCGGTGAAGGGGCGATCATAGGCCTCGGCCGCGCGCCCGGCGATGACGCCGGAACCGGCCAGCGGGATGGGGGGGGCGCGTTTGCCGCGGGGCCGTTTGCGCCTAGAGTAACGGCCATGAAAAAAGCCGATATCGACGAATTCTTCCGCCGCCTCGCGGCCGAGAAGCCGGCGCCCAGGACCGAGCTGGAATATGCCAGCGTCTACACCCTGCTGGTCGCCGTTGTGCTCTCGGCTCAGGCGACCGATGTCGGGGTCAACAAGGCGACGCCGGGCCTGTTCGCCGCCGCCGACACGCCCCGGAAGATGGTCGCCCTGGGGGTCGACGGGGTGCGCGAACATATCAAGACGATCGGCCTGTTCAACGCCAAGGCCAAGAATGTCGTCGCCTTGAGCGAGGCCCTGATCCGGGACCATGACGGCGAGGTGCCGCGGGATCGCGACGCGCTGCAGAGGTTGCCGGGGGTCGGGCGCAAGACGGCGGATGTGGTGATGAACGAAGCGTTCGGTGAACCGACCATCGCCGTCGACACCCATGTCTTCCGCGTCGCCAACCGGACCGGCCTGGCGCCCGCCAAAACGGCCGAGGCGGTCGCGGACAAGCTGCTCAAGCGGGTGCCCGAGCGCTGGAAGGGCGGCGCCCATCACTGGCTGATTCTGCACGGCCGCTATACCTGCAAGGCGCGCAAACCGGACTGCCCGGCCTGCTCGGTCGCCGATCTCTGCCGTTATAAGGCGAAGACGACCGTTTGACCGAGGCCGGAGGGGCCGTTCAGACCCCTCTCGTCAGGCCGCTCTCGTCAGGCCCCTTGCGGGGAGCGCCGCAGCAGGGAGCGCACGCAGGGCAGGGGATCCAGGGTGGCGTTGCCGCCCTCTCGGGCCTCGAAATAGGTCACTTCCGGCCGGGTCGGATCGGCGTCGGAATAGAGGAACAGGTCGAGGACGCAGACCGCGTTGGCGTATTGCCAGACCTGGGCCGGGCCGTCGCGCCGGGTCAGGCGCGGTTCGCCGAACAGGGCGCTCACCCCTTCCGCGGGCAAGCCGAACAGGGTGGTCGTGTCCTGCAGGTCGTTGGCCGGCGCCGTAACGGCCAAGCCATTGGCCGTCGTCGGATCGCGGCCATGCTCGGTGCAGGCGGCGGCCGCGAGCAGGACGAGGAAGAAGGTTGCGGCCCGGGTCATGGCGCGGATCATGGCTTGGCCTTCGGACGAGGCGGCGCCGGCGGGAAGGGCGAGGTCGAGCGGTTGCCCGCAACGGCCAAGCGGTGCGCACCCTGGTCGAGTTCCGCGATATCGCCCGAAATCAGGCCGCCCGGCTGAATCTCGATCATGCCGTAGCGGATCTTGCCCCGCACCACGCCGGTGTGGCGGATGATCAGGCGGTTGTGCGCGATCATCTCGCCCTCGAACAGGCCCGCGATTTCGGCCGTCTCGATTTCGGCCGCGCCCTTGTAGACGCCGCCGTCGGCGATCTCGATCTCGCGGCATTCGGCCAGGCTGGCATTGACCTCGCCTTCGACGATCAGGCGGTCGCAGGCGCTGATTTCGCCGTTCAGGGCGATGTCGCGGCCGACCACCAGCTTCTTGCCCTCGCCTTGCAGCGGCCCGGGCCGCGGCTCGGCAGCGCGGCGCGCAATAACCGGTACCTCGGGCGCGCCGCGTCCGACGTCCGCGGGCGCGGTGCCGGGGGTCGGCGGCACGCGGGCGCCATGGGCCACCGGCGTGTTGCCCTTGAACTTCAGCGGCGGCTCCTTCCTGGCGCCGTCATCGGCCATGTCAGCCCCCTCGCTCGCCTCGCCTGTCTGTCTTTTGCGGAACATCCGCCCCTCCTTGGACCCCAACTCCGGCGCCCGAAACCCCGGCGCCCGGACCGATATCGCCGCGCCGCTGCGCGCGCTGCCGCGCCATCTCGAAGACATGGACCATGAAGGCCGTGGCGACCACCGGGGTCAGCAACCCGGCCACCGGTACGCTGGCCAGCCCCGCGATCAGCAGGCCGGCGACGAAAAACCGTCCCCGCCCCCGGCGCCACACGGTCCGCGCGCTGGCCCGATCGAGCCGGCGCAGCGCCACGAGTTCATAATATTCCTTGCTCAGAAGATAGCCGTTCAAGGCGTAGAAAACAAAGAGATTGAGCGGCGGGATGAAATAGAGAGGCAGGGCCAGAAGGTTGAGAACGAGCACCAGCCCGGTGAACCGAAGGGCGAGCACGATCGCCTCGGCGATCGGCTGCTCCCGCGCGGGCGGCAGGGCCGGGTAGTGGCGATCCTCCACTGCGTCGGCCACGCTCTCCAGGAAGAAGCTGGAGGCAAGGCCGACCACCGCCGGGGTCAGCAGGATCACGAGAACGGTCATCCCCAGGCCCGCCACGACGTCGGCGAGCCATTCCAAGGTGCCGTCCTCGAAGAAAGTGACCCAGGCCAGCGCCTCCCAGGCGAGCAGGACGAGGACGACGAGGCTCGCCACGGTGATGGCGATGCTGAACCACAGGATCCGCCGGACCGGCGGGTCGTTGAGCTGGGCGAAGGCGAGGCGGGCGAATTTAATCATGGCTTTGGCGCGTTCCGTTCGGGGGCGGCCATCTCCGCCCGGTGATACCCGACTCGCCGTTTCCCGACAAGCCGGGCGGGCCGGTTGCCGCGTCCCGGCCCGCCGCTATACTGCGCCGCGCCCGGCGGTCCTCTCGGCAATTCGGGTGGGCGATTCGGCCAGGCGACTCGGGCGGTAGGGAAAGGCGGATCGATGGCAACGGCTTCGCTCGACGTCGTGGGAATCGGCAATGCGATCGTCGATGTCCTGGCCCATGCCGAGGACGGTTTCCTCGATGCCCATGGCCTGGCCAAGGGCGCGATGACCCTGATCGACGCAGAGGCGGCCGAGGCGCTCTACGCCGCCATGGGCCCGGCGGTGGAGATCTCCGGCGGCTCCGCCGCCAATACCCTGGCGGGCCTGGCTTCCCTGGGCGGGCAAGGCGCCTTTATCGGTAAGGTGCGGAACGATCAACTCGGCGCCGTCTTCGCCCATGACATTCGCGCCGCCGGGACAGGGTTCGACACCGAATTCGCGGCCGACGGTCCGCCCACCGCGCGCTGCCTGGTGCTGGTGACGCCGGATGCCCAGCGCACCATGCAGACCTATCTGGGCGCGGCGGTCGATCTGGGGCCCGAGGATGTCGAGCCGGGCGTGATCGAAAGCGCCGGGGTGACCTATCTCGAAGGCTATCTCTGGGATCCGCCGCGCGCGAAGGCGGCTTTCCTGAAAGCGGCCGAGATCGCCCATGGCGCCGGCCGCCGCGTCGCCTTGTCCCTCTCCGATCCCTTCTGCGTCGAGCGCCACCGGGCCGAGTTCCGCGATCTGGTCGAGAACCATGTCGATATCCTCTTCGCCAACGAGGCCGAGATCGTGGCGCTCTACGAGACGGCGGATTTCGACTCCTCTCTCGAGGCGGTGCGCGGGCGTTGCGAACTCGTCGCGCTGACCCGCAGCGAAAAGGGCTCCGTCGTCCTTAAGGGGGACGAAACCCATGCCGTCGCCGCGGCCCCGGTCGACCGGGTCGTGGACACGACCGGTGCGGGCGACCTCTACGCCGCCGGATTCCTCTACGGGGCGGTGCGCGATTTCGCGCCGGCCGAATGCGCGCGCCTGGGCGGCCTGGCCGCCGCCGAGGCGATCTCCCATCTCGGCGCCCGGCCGGAAACCCCGCTGGCCGCGCTGATCGCCGCCGCCCGGCCGGCGGGCTGACGCCTATGGCCGCCAGGGGCGGTGCTGGGCGAGGCTGGGCCGAAAGCGTCGCGATCTATTGCCGCCCCCGCGTCGTCGGCATGACCTTCCTCGGCTTCTCGGCCGGTCTGCCCTTCCTCCTGGTCTTCTCGACCTTGTCATTCTGGCTCGCCGAATCGGGGCTGGAGCCCAGCACCATTACCTTCTTCAGCTGGATCGGCCTGACCTACTCGATCAAGGTCTTCTGGGCGCCCGTGCTCGACCATGTCCGTCTGCCCCTGCTCGGCGCGCGCCTGGGTCGGCGGCGCAGTTGGATGCTGGTCGGCATGGTGGGGATCGGAGTCGGCCTGGTCGCCATGGCCCATATCGATCCGCGGGAGAGCCTGGGGCTGGTCGCCGCCGCCGCCCTGCTCGTCGCCTTTTCCAGCGCGACCCAGGACGTGGCGATCGACGCCTACCGGATCGAGGCGGTCGAGCGCGAGTTGCAGGGCGCGATGGCTGCTACCTATCAGCTCGGCTACCGCATCGCCCTGCTCGCCGCGGGCGCCGGGGCCCTCGCCCTGGCCGAGATCTACGATTGGCGCACGGCCTATCTGGCCATGGC
The DNA here is from genome assembly GCA_018699755.1 of Rhodospirillaceae bacterium. Lineage (GTDB taxonomy): Bacteria > Pseudomonadota > Alphaproteobacteria > CADEGL01 > CADEGL01 > JABIRQ01. The sequence goes on from JABIRQ010000031.1 coordinate 7,507, forward strand.
GGGGTTGAGCCTGGTCGGCATCGTCACGGCCCTGGTGATCCGCGAGCCGGAAAGCTCGGCCGCCGCAGCCTCCTACCGGGCGGAGCCCAGCGTCCGGGCTTTCCTCGCGCGCAGCGCCGGCATGGGCGAGACGCCGCGCGCGATCGCGGCCTGGTTCCTGGGCGCGGTGGTCGCGCCCCTGGCGGACTTCCTGCGCCGCTACGGCCTGCTGGCCGTCGCCATCCTGCTCTTCGTGGGCGTCTTCCGGATCAGCGACGTGATGATGGGCTCGATCGCCAGCAAGTTCTATTTCGACCTCGGCTTCACCAAGATCGAGGTGGCGACGGTGGTCAAGGGTTTTGGCCTTTTCGCGACGATCCTGGGCGCCTTCCTCGGCGGCTGGGCGATCGCGCGCTTCGGCCTCATGCGGCCCCTCGTCGTCGGCGCGGCGATGATCGCGGCGACCAATCTGTGCTTCGCCGGCCTCGCCCTGTTCGGCCACGATATCGCCATGCTCTACGCCGCGATCGGGGCCGACAACCTGACGGGCGGCTATGCCGGCTCGGTCTTCATCGCCTATCTGTCGAGCCTGACCAGCGCGACCTACACGGCCACGCAATACGCCCTGTTCAGCTCGCTCATGACCCTGCCGGGCAAGTTTCTGGGCGGCTGGTCCGGCACGATCGCCGAAGACCTGGGGCTGGCCGTCGATCCGGCGACCGGCGCGGTGCTCAATCCAGCGGCCTATGCCAACTTCTTCGTCTTCGTCGCTGCGGCGGGTATCCCCTCGATCCTCCTGGCCCTCTATCTCGCGCGCCGCGCGCACGTCGCGGCAAGGCGGTCCGACGCCGATACGGCCCCCGCGTAGCGGCCGGATAGTACCCGTATTTGGTTGACCGGCTCGGTCGGCCCCCCCATGCTCCGGCCCAATTCAGCCCTGGCGCCAGACGCTTTTCGACGCCAGACGCTTTTCTATGGAGGTAACGATGCTTGTCGGCGTGCCCAAGGAGATCAAGATTCACGAGTACCGGGTCGGTCTTGTCCCCTCCAGCGTCCGCGAGCTCGTCCATCATGGCCATGACGTGATCGTCGAGACGAATTCCGGCACCGGCATCGGCCTGGAAGACGCGGACTACCAGGCGGCCGGCGCGCGCATCGTGCCCGACGCGAAAACCGTCTTCGCCGAGGCCGAAATGGTGGTCAAGGTGAAGGAGCCCCAGGCGGCCGAGGTCGCCATGTTGCGCGAGGGCCAGGTGCTGTTCACCTATCTTCATCTCGCCGCGGACAAGGAGCTGACCCGGGGCATGGTCGAGTCCGGCTGCACCGGCATTGCCTATGAAACGGTGACCGGGCAGTTCGGCGGCTTGCCCCTGCTGGCCCCGATGAGCGAGGTCGCGGGTCGGATGTCGGTCCAGGCCGGCGCGCGCTGTCTCGAGAAGGAGGCGGGCGGTCGCGGCGTCCTGTTGGGCGGCGTGGCCGGCACGAACGCGGCGCGCATGGCCATGGGGATGGAGGCGCGCGTCACCGTGGTCGACAAGTCCCTGCGCCGCCTCGCCGAACTCGACACCCAGTTCGGCCCCACCTTGAACACGATCTTCGCCACGGTCGATGCGATCGAAAACCATGTGCTGAATGCGGACCTGGTGATCGGCGCCGTGCTGGTGCCGGGCGCGGCCGCGCCCAAGCTGGTGACGCGCGAGATGGTCAAGAAGATGCGCACCGGCGCCGTGCTGGTCGATATCTCGATCGACCAGGGCGGTTGCTTCGAAACCAGCAAACCGACCACCCATGACAAGCCGACCTATGTCGTCGACGGCGTCGTGCATTACTGCGTCGCGAACATGCCGGGCGGAGTCGCGCGAACCTCGACCTTCGCCCTCAACAACGCGACCCTGCCCTTCACCATGGCCCTGGCTGACAAGGGCTGGCGCCAGGCGCTGACCGACGATGTCTATCTGCGCCAGGGCCTCAACGTCCATGCCGGCCAGGTCAACTACAAGGCGGTGGCGGACGATCTCGGCTATGAACTGGTGGCTGCCGAGACGGTGCTCGGCCTCTAGGATCGCCCCCAGTCGATCGCAACGGAGGATCGTCCCGTGGCGGCACGGCTTTCGGTCGTCGAAGGCGATATCACGCGCCTTTCGGTCGATGCCATCGTGAATGCCGCCAACGAGACCCTGCTGGGCGGCGGCGGGGTGGACGGCGCGATCCATCGGGCCGCCGGGCCGGGATTGCTGGAAGAATGCCGGGCGCTCGGCGGCTGCCCCACGGGCGAAGCGCGCATCACCGCTGGCCATCGCCTGCCGGCGCGTCACGTCATCCATACGGTCGGCCCAGTCTGGCAGGGTGGCGGTGCGGACGAGGACCGGCTGCTGGCCGCCTGCTATCGGAACAGCCTGGACCTCGCGCGCGATCGAGGCGTGAAATCCATCGCCTTTCCGGCGATCTCGACCGGCGTCTACCGTTTCCCGCTCGCCCGGGCCGCGGCGATCGCCGTGCGGACGGTGCGCGCCGAGACGGCGGGCTCTGGAATCGAAAGCGTGATCTTCGCCTGTTTCGGGGCCGAGGCGGCGGCGGTCTACGAAGCGGCTCTCGCGGACCCGCCGGGCCCGTCGGCCCCATCCGATTGCGGCCGGTCCAGCGCGTAGCCCGCGGCCCGCACCGTGCGGATCAGGTCCGGTTCGCCTTCGCCATTCAGGACCTTGCGCAGACGCCGGATATGGACGTCGACGGTGCGCGGCTCGACATAGACGTCGCGGCCCCAGGCGGCGTCGAGCAGCAGCTCGCGGCTGAACACCCGGCCCGGATGCTCCATGAAATAGCGCAGCAGCCGGAACTCGGTCGGGCTCAGATGAATCGGCCGGTCGCCCCGTTTGACCCGATGGCCCGCCAGATCCATGACGATGTCGGCATAGCGCAGGACCTCTTCCTGCAGCGCCGGGCGGGCGCGGCGCAGGACGGCGCGCACCCTTGCGATCAGCTCGGCGACCGAAAAGGGCTTGGCGATATAGTCGTCGGCCCCGCAGTCGAGGCCGCGGATGCGGTCGGATTCCTCGCCCCGCGCGGTCAGCATGATGATCGGCACGGCGCGCGTTTCGGGTTTGCGGCGCAACTGGCGGCAGACCTCGATGCCGGAAAGCTGCGGCAGCATCCAATCGAGCAGGATCAG
>JABIRQ010000030.1 GCA_018699755.1 Rhodospirillaceae bacterium
GACGACGCCATTGCCATATCCGCGCCGGACCGGGAGTCGCTGACCTACGGCGGCCTGCGCGCCCTTGCCCGGCGCACGGTGGGCGCGCTCAACCATCTCGGCATGGGACGCAACGACCGGGTCGCCATCGTCCTGCCCAACGGCCCCGAAATGGCCAGCGCCTTCGTCGCCATCGCCGCCGGAGCGACCACCGCGCCGCTCAACCCGGCCTATCGGGACAAGGAATTCGAATTCTATCTCTCCGACCTCAGTGCCAAGGCCCTGGTCCTCGAAGAGGGCTCCGACTCCCCGGCCGCCGGCGTGGCAAAGCGCCTGGGCATCCCGATTCTGCACCTGGATGCGCGCCGGAACGAGGCCGCGGGCCTGTTCGACCTTTCCGGTGATGCGGGTCCCGCCCCCGCCTCGGGCGGCTTGGCGGGGGCCGACGACATCGGCCTGGTGCTGCACACCTCGGGCACGACATCGCGGCCCAAGATCGTGCCTCTGACCCAGGCCAATATCTGCGCCTCGGCCCGGCATATCGGCGCGACCCTGGCACTGACGCCGGCGGATCGCTGCCTCAACATCATGCCCCTGTTTCATATCCACGGCCTGATCGCCGCGGTGTTGTCGAGCCTGGCGGCGGGCGGCAGCGTCTTCTGCACCCCAGGGTTCAACGCGCTGAAATTCTTCGCCTGGTTGGAGGAGGCCGCGCCGACCTGGTACACGGCCGTGCCCACCATGCATCAGACCATCCTGGCGCGCGCCGGCCGCAACGCGGCGATCATCGAGGGTGCGGAGCTGCGCTTCATCCGCTCTTCCTCCGCCTCCCTGCCGCCCCAGGTAATGGCGGAATTGGAAACGGTCTTCGGCGCCCCGGTCATCGAATCCTACGGCATGACCGAGGCGGCCCATCAGATGACCTCGAATCCCCTGCCGCCGCGCGAGCGCAAGCCCGGTTCGGTCGGGGTCGCGGCCGGGCCGGATGTTGCGATCATGGCGCCGGACGGTGCGCACCTGCCCCCCGAGACCGAGGGCGAGGTTGTGATTCGCGGCCCCAACATCACCCATGGCTACGAGAATAACCCGGAGGCCAATGCCGGCGCGTTCACCGACGGCTGGTTCCACACCGGCGACAACGGCGTGATGGACGGCGAGGGCTATCTGCGCATCACCGGGCGGATCAAGGAGATCATCAACCGGGGCGGCGAGAAGATTTCGCCGCGCGAGGTCGACGAAATCCTGATGGACCATCCCGCCGTCGCCCAGGCCGTCACCTTCGCCATGCCCCATTACAAGCTCGGCGAGGAGGTCGCCTGCGCCATCGTCCTGCGCGAGGGCGCCACCGCGGAAGAACGCGAGATCAGGGACTTCGCCGCCACGCGCCTCGCCGATTTCAAAGTCCCGCGCAAGGTCCTGTTCCTCGAGGAAATCCCCAAGGGGGCGACCGGCAAGTTGCAGCGCATCGGCCTGGCGAAGCAGTTGGGCTTGGCGCCGTGAAGATCTGCGTCTTCGGCGCGGGCGCGATCGGCGGCTATCTGGGCGTCCAACTCGCCCTGGCCGGGCAGGAGGTCAGCCTGATCGCGCGCGGCCCGCACCTGGCCGCGATGAAGGAAAGTGGCCTGACCCTGCGCATCGAAGGCGAGGAACGAGTCGCGCGCCCGCTCTGCACCGACGACCCGGCCGAGGCCGGGGTGCAGGACTTCGTCGTCATCGGTCTGAAGGCCCATTCAGTGCCCGGGGTGGTCGGGGCCATGCAACCCCTGCTGGGCCCCGAGACCGCCATCGTTTCGGCCGTCAACGGCGTGCCCTGGTGGTATTTCCACAAGCTGGACGGGCCGCACGAGGGCGCGAGGCTGGCCTCCGTCGATCCGGGCGACGTGCAGTGGGACGGGCTGCGGCCGGAGCGCATGATCGGCTGCGTCGTCTACCCCGCTTGCGAAGTGGTCGAACCCGGCGTGATCGAACATATCGACGGCGACCGCTTCACCCTGGGCGAGCCCACGGGCGAGAAGACCGAGCGGGCTGCGCGCATATCCGAAGCCATGATCGAGGCCGGCTTCAAGGCCCCGGTGCGCCCCAACATCCGCGACGAGATCTGGGTCAAACTGTGGGGCAACCTGGCCTTCAATCCGTTGAGCGCGCTGACCCACGGGACCTTGGACGCGATCGCCGCCGATCCGGGCACCCGCGCCGTCGCCAAAGCCATGATGCTGGAGGCGAAAGCGGTGGGCGAGGCGCTGGGCGTGCGCTTTCGCATCGATGTCGAGAAGCGGATCGACGGCGCGGGCGCGGTCGGCGCGCACAAGACCAGCATGCTGCAGGACCTGGAACGCGGCCGCCCGATGGAGATCGACGCCATCGTGACGGCGGTCCAGGAAATGGGTCGCCTGGTCGGGGTGGAAACGCCCATGATCGACACGATCCTCGCCCTGGTGCGGCAGCGGGCGCGGATCGCCGGCTGTTACGGCGGCTGACACAGCAAAGACGGAGGGCCGAGCATGGAATTCGACGCCGTCCTTCTCTCGCGCATCCAGTTCGCCTTCACCCTGGCGTTCCATATCCTGTTCCCGACCCTGACCATCGGGCTCGGCCTGCTCCTGGTCTTCGTCGAGGCTCAATGGTTGCGCACGCGGGACGACGCCTGGCGGCTGCTCTGGCGCTTCTGGGTGCGCATCTTCGCCCTGGCCTTCGGCATGGGCGTGGTCAGCGGAGTCGTGCTGTCCTTCGAGTTCGGCATGAATTTCGCGCGCTTTTCCGAGGCGACGGGCGAGGTTCTGGGCCCGCTGCTGGGCTACGAGGTGATGACCGCCTTCTTCCTCGAAGCCGGCTTCCTCGGGATCATGCTGTTCGGCTGGAAGCTGGTCGGCGACCGCCTCCATTTCATGGCGACCTGCATGGTCGCCGTCGGGACCTCGATCTCCGCCTTCTGGATCCTGGCAGCCAATTCCTGGATGCACACGCCCGCCGGTTTCGAACTGGTCGACGGCGTGTTCAAGCCGGTCGATTGGCTGGCCGTCGTCTTCAACCCCTCCTTCCCCTTCCGGTTCCTTCACATGACCCTGGCGTCCTGGATGACGGCATCCTTCGTCATGGCCGGGGTCTGCGCCCTGTTGATCCTGAGAGGCCGCACGGACGAGAGCCTGCGCCGCGGCTTCCGCCTCGCCCTTCTGGTCGCCGCGATCGTTTCGCCCGCGCAGCTCTTCGTCGGCGACATGAGCGGCCTCGCCGTGCGCGAATTTCAACCGATCAAGCTGGCCGCCATCGAGGCGGTCTGGGAAACCGAGGGCGCCGTGCCATTCCATATCTTCACCTGGCCCGACATGGCGGCCGAGGAGAACCGTTTTTCGATCTCGATCCCCTACGGCGCCAGCCTGATCACGACTCACGATCCCGAGGGGGTGATCCAGGGCCTCAAATCCGTGCCGCCCGAAGACCGGCCCTATGTGCCGCTGGTCTTCTTCTCCTTCCGCATCATGGTGGGGATCGGCTTCGCCCTGCTCGGCCTGGCGATGTGGGGGTTGTGGCTGCGGCGCAAGGGCCGGCTGTTCGAGGCCCGGCGGTTCCAGATGGCCTGCGTCGCGGCAATGCCGCTGGGCTTCGTCGCCACCGTCGCCGGCTGGGTCACCGCCGAGGCCGGGCGCCAACCCTGGGTCGTCCAGGGCCTGATGCGCACGAAGGACGCGGCCAGCGACCTCGCTCCGGAATCGGTCGCCACCTCCCTCGTGCTGTTCTTCGTCGTCTACAATCTGCTGCTGGGCACGTTCTTGTATTTCCTATGGCGCCTGATTCTGCGCGGACCGGACGCCGAGTCCCCGCAGGCCGAGGAGCCGCGCTTGGCGAGCTGGCATGCCGCGAGCAGGAGTTGAGCGATGGAAATGTCCCTGGACTCGGCCTATCTCCTCCCACTGATCTGGGCCCTGGTCATCGCCTTCGGCGTCGCGATGTATGTCGTGCTCGACGGCTTCGATCTGGGTATCGGGATCCTCTTTCCCTTTGTGCCGAGCGACCGGGATCGCGACCGGATGATGGCCAGCGTCGCGCCGGTCTGGGACGGCAACGAGACCTGGCTGGTGTTGGGCGGCGCCTCGCTGTTCGGGGCCTTCCCGAAAGCCTATGCCCAGCTTCTGCCCGCCTTCTACCTGCCGCTGGCCCTGTTCCTGTTCGCTCTGATCTTTCGCGGCGTGTCCTTCGAATTCCGGGCCCGGTCCGAGCGCTCGCGCCCGCTATGGAACGTGGCCTTCGCCGGCGGCTCGACGATCGCCGCCTTCGCCCAAGGCGTGATCCTGGGCGCCTTCGTCGAGGGCGCTGGCGCGAGCACGGAGGCCGCGACCCCCTTCTCCTGGCTGTCGCCCTTTTCCGTCATGGTCGGCCTGGGTCTGGTCTGCGGCTATGCCCTGTTGGGCGCGACCTGGCTGATCCTGAAGACGGAAGGGCCGCTTCAAGCCTGGTGCGACACAACCGCCAAATGGCTGCTGTTCGGCGTGCTCGGCTTCGTCGGGATCGTCAGCCTGTGGACGCCCTTCGCCGAGCCCGAGATCGCCGCGCGCTGGTTTTCCTGGCCCGAGATCGCCTATCTCTCGCCCGTGCCGATCCTGACAGGCGTTCTGGCTTTGACGCTGTGGCGGGCCCTGGCGACGGGCCGCGAGAAGGCGCCGTTCCTTTGCGCCGTCGCCTTGATCCTGCTGGCCTATCTGGGCCTGGGGGTCAGCCTGTGGCCCTATGCCGTGCCGCGGGAGATGACGATCTGGCAGGCCGCGGCCGGGCCGAAGACCCAAGGATTCCTGCTCGTCGGGGTGGCCGTGATGATCCCCCTGATCCTGGCCTATACGGCATACACCTATCGGGTTTTCCGGGGTAAGGTTCGCGCCGAGGACGCCTATCACTGACGGATCGACGATGACCGATGGGACCCACAGAAACGCTGGCAGAAGCGCCGAGCCGGGCCGCGCGCGCCGGCAGAACCGACGCCGAAATCGCCCGCAACGCGTGCCCGGCGCGGTGAAATCGCCCTGCATCGGCGTCTGCACCCTGGACGAGGCCACGGGCTTCTGCCAGGGCTGCCACCGCAGCCTGGAGGAAATCCGCGATTGGATGATCCTGGACGACGACGACCGCAGGGCCATCATGGCGAAGGTCGTCGTGCGCCGAGGCGTCGTCGCGGGCTGAAACCGCCACCCGACCTTCGGCTTGTCCGAGGGATAAGTATTCCGACGGTGTGAAGGCGGCCCCCAGGCACTAGGCTTCCGGTCGACCGACCCAACAGCAAGGGAGAGGAAAATGAGCGATCAGCGTGTCGCCATCGTCACCGCCGCAGGCAAGGGTATCGGCGCGGCCTGCGCCAAGGGGCTCGCCGAATCCGGGCACAAAGTCGTCCTGATGTCGATTTCGGGGAGCGCCGTGGCCCTGGCCGAGGAACTGGGCGGGGTCGGCATGAAGGGCTCGGTCCTCGAGACCAAGGACCTGGAGGCCCTGGTCAAGCTGGCCATGGACAGCTACGGCCGCATCGACGCCGTAGTCGTCAACACGGGCCACGGCGAAGGCACGACGGAATACTCCCACGGTTCGGGCTATCACGCCGACGATCCAGTCGAACGCCTGTTGCTCGAGATCGACGACGAGGATTGGCACAGGGGCCTGGACCTCTATGTCCTGATCACGATCCGCATGGCTCGCCTGATCACGCCGATCATGCAGAAGCAGGGCGGCGGCGTGTTCCTCAACATCTCGTCCTTCGCCGCCACCGAGGCGCGGCCAGCCTCGCCCATGAGCATCCTGCGGGGCGGGTTGCACGGTTTCTCCAAGCTCTACGCCGACCGCTACGCCCGCGACAACATCCGCATGAACAACCTGCTACCCGGCTTCATGATGAATGTCGAGTTGAGCGAGACGGCCGCCAACGGCATCCCCCTGGGCCGCAGCGCCACGGAACGCGAACTCGCCGGCACCGCGGCCTATCTCTGCTCGCCCGAGGCCGGTTACATCACCGGCCAGAACATCCTGATGGACGGCGGCGGTAACCGAAACATCCCGCACTGATACGAGTGGAAATCCGTCTGGGCGGAAGCTGCTAACCCGCCTTGGCGCGAAAGGCGGGCGCGGCGAGGGCACCCAGGGTCACCGGCTTGAAGGGCGGGCGAGGGCGATAGGCGGGCACGTCGGCGTCATCCAGGCCCCGAGTCTCGGCGATCAAAGCCGAAACCGTCGGCGCGCAGAGCCGACCCTGGCACGGCCCCATGCCGCAGCGGGTATAGGCCTTGGCCTGGGTCAGGCCGAGCGCACCGAGGCGCGCGGCATGGCGAACCTGGCCCGCTGTCACTTCCTCGCAGCGGCAGGCGATGGTGTCATCCGCGGCCGGAACGCGCTGGGACCGGGCCGGTCGGTAGAAGCGGTCGAGGAAGGCTCGCGCGCCGGCGGCGGCGTTCAAGGCGGTCCGCGCCTCGGCGACGCCGGTCTGATCCAGGCTGTCTCCGCCCAGGGCCATGGCCGCGCCGTGGGCCGCAAGCAGACCCAGATGCTCGGCCGCTTCCGCCCCCCAGATGCCGGCGCCGTCGCCGGCGACCGAAAAGCCGGTCTTGTCGGCGCGGCCCCATTCGTCGAGGCGCGGCTGCCACCATTGCTGAACATCGTTCCAGCCATGCTCCAGCCCCAAGGCGAGGGAGACATGGGTGTTCGGGATGACCCCTTCGTGCAGCAGGACGAGGGGCGTTTGTATCGTCTGGCGCCGGCCACGGGCCTGGAACGACACCGCCTCGGCCGCGCCGTCGCCTTCGATCCGCACATCCGTCACGCCGCGAATCCGCCGCACCCGGGCGGCGCGCAGGTCGCGCAGCCAGCGCCGGCCCTTGGCCAGCAGGCGGCCCTGGCGCAGCATGCCGGGGGCATGGGGCAGCGCGGACCAGAGGTTCGAGCGGGGCACGGTCTCCAGGATCGCGCCGATCTGCGCGCCGGCCTTCAAATACTGCCAGGCAACGAGGTAGAGCAGCGGTCCGCCGCCGACGAGAACGGCAGGATGGTCGGGCACATAGCCGCCGGTCTTGAGCAGAATCTGCGCCGCGCCCACGGTCATCGCGCCCGGCAGGGTCCAGCCGGGCACCGGAACCGGACGCTCGATCGCGCCGGTGGCGAGCAGGACATGGCGCGCGCGGATCTCGCCCGCAACGCCGTCGCGCAGAAAGGCGATCTCGCCGTCCGCCGTCACATCCCAGACGGTCGCACCGGGGCGATAATCGATATCGGCGGCGCGGAACCGCTCGATCAGTTTCATCCCGTGGGCATAGTCCTCGCCCAAAGCCTCCAGCACCTCCGGGGTGGGCTGGGCCGGGTTGCGGTAGATCTGGCCACCAGGCCGGGGCTGTTCGTCGAGCAGGCCCACCTTGAGGCCGAGGCGCGCGGCGGTCATCGCCGCCGTCATGCCGGCCGGCCCCGCGCCGATCACCGCCAGATCCCACTGCGCGCTCATCCGCCCAACCTCCGCGCGCCGTCCTGGCGATCGATCCGCATGCCCTCGCGAATCTCGATCATGCAGGCTTGGCGGTTCGGCGCCCCGTCGATCATGACGAGGCAGTCGAAGCAGACGCCCATCATGCAATAGGGGCCGCGGGGCGCGCCGGTCACGGGGGTCGTCCGGCCAACCGCCTCGCCCGCTGCGACCAGGGCCGCGGCGGCCGTCTCGCCCCGGGGCAAGGTCACGGGCTTACCACCGACGGACACCGTGACCGTCTCGACCCGGCCCGCCGTCTCGAGCCTACGAAACATGGAACCGCTCCGGCCCCAGTTTCGCGATCGCCTCGGGCCGATCGGCGCCCATCAGCCAGCCGCCCAGCTCGTTGGCATGGGCCGCCGCCAGGGTCACGCCGCTGTGGCAGATGGTGGCGAAGGCGCCGGGGCATGTCTGGGATTCGGCATAGATCGGCAGGCCGTCGGGCGACAGCACGCGCAAGGCCGCCCAGGCGCGAACCACGGGCACGTCGCGCAGGATCGGAAAGGCGGTGACGGCGCGCGCCGCGATGTCGGAAATCACACCGGTATCGGTGGCCGTGTCGAAGCCCACGTCTTCCTTCGAATCGCCCATGATGATCGAGCCCTCGACGGTCTGGCGCATGTTCTGGGTGGGCAGGCGCATGAAGGGGGCGATCCGCTCGGTCACCAGAATTTCGCCGCGCTGGGGATTGAGGGGAATCTCGAGTCCGACCTGCCGCGCGAGGCCCGGCGTCATGTTGCCCGCCGCGATGACGACGCGCGGCGCCTCATAGGTGCCGTGTCGCGTCTCCAGCCGGAAGATGCCGTCCTTGTGCTCGATCGCGACGACCGCGTGATCGGGCCGATAGATGCCGCCCAATTGGTCGAAACCTTCATGCACCGCGCGCAGAGTGAAAAGCGGATTGGCGCAGCCGTCATAGGGCGTGAAGGATGCGCCGTAGACCGAATCGCCAGCCTCGGGCACCAGTTCGCGCAATTCCGGCAGGCGGAGCATCTTGTATTCGAAACCGCGATTGCCGGCGTCGCGGCGGTGCCGCTCCATCAGCGCGCGGCGGTCGAGGAATTCCGCTTCGCTGAGGCAGAGGGTCAGGCCGCCGTCGTTCTCATGATGGGTGTCGACCCCGGTGCGCGCCTTGAGCTCGGCAGCGAAATCGGTCCAGCGTTCCTGGCTGTTGCGGGTCCAATGGGTGTAGTGGGGGGCGCCGTCGCCCTTGCTCTGCACCCAGACCAGGCCGAAATTGCCGCGCGTCGCGCGGAAGGCGCGGTCGCCCTCATCCAGCAGCATGACCCGCGGGGCATGGCGGGTCAGGCCATAGGCGATGGCCGAGCCGACGAGCCCGCCGCCGACCACGATGATGTCTGCCTGTCTGTCGCGAATATCCGTCATGCGTGATGCGGGAGATTAGGTTACGGCGCACCCGTTGAACAGCGTCGAGGGAGAGGACTATCCTGGCGCATGCCTACAAGGCCGGTGAGAGAGGGAACGCCGTCATGACTCTGCCCCAGGATCTGCTCGACCCCAAACATTACGCCGGCACCCGGCGCCCGGTCGAAGAAGCATCCACCCTGCCGCCATGGGCCTATTATTCGCCCCGCTTCTACGAGGCGGAACGCGAGCGCATCTTCCTGCGCGCCTGGAATTTTGTCGGCCATGGGGGCCGCATCCCCAATTCGGGCGACTACGCCGCCTTCGACCTGGCCGGCGTGCCCTTGATCCTGGTGCGCGGACGCGACGGCAAGCCCCGCGCCTTCGCCAATTCCTGCCGCCATCGCGGCGCCGAGATGGTTCAGGGCGAGGGCCGGTGCAACGGCTTCGCCTGTCCCTATCACGGCTGGGCCTACGGCCTGGACGGGGCCCTGCGCGGTGCGCCAGGGATGGAGCGCACGGCCGATTTCGACAAGGCCGATTGGGGGCTGAAACCCATCCGGCTGGAGACCATGGGCGCCTATATGTTCGTCAATTTCGACCCGGACGCCGCGCCCCTGTCGGACTGGCTGGGCGACCTGCCGGAGCTCTTGGCCCCCTATGCCCTCGACGACACGGTCCTGGTCCGGCGCACCGAATACGACGTGGCCTGCAACTGGAAGGTCTATGTCGAGAATTTCATGGACTACTACCACACGCCGACGGTCCACAAGACGACCCTCGCGGCCACCGACCTGTCGGCCTATCACCAGAACCCGCCGGACACCTGGATCGGCAAGGGCGAATATCTCACTCTCTATGCCGAGCACAAGGGCAGCGCGGCCCTGCTTAGGGGCGCGACGGGCTTTCCCGAGATGAAGACGCTGACCGGGCCGTCGGCCGTCGGCTCGACCTATGTCTGCGCCTTTCCCAACGCCCTGATGGCGCATACTAAGGACTGCCTCTGGTATGTCGAAATCCACCCGACCGGGCCCGCCACCATGCGCCTGGGCGTGGGCGCGGTCTTTCCCCGGGAGACGGCGGAACGGCCGGATTTCGAAGAGGTGGTGCAGCAGTACTACGAGCGCTGGGACGTCTCGGTCGACGAGGACAACCGCATCAACGAGCAGCAGCAGCGCGGCGTCTCGTCACCTCTCGCCGAAGCCGGCCGCGTCTCGGTCATGGAGACGGCCAGCCATCTCCACCGCAACTGGGTGCTCGACCGGGTGGTCGGCAACTAGGCGCTCGGCACAGCTTCCCTACACCGGATCCCTTATCAGCGGCGCGGTCGTGCAATGGATGCCGCCGCCCGAGGCGTAGACGTTCTTGTATGCGATCGGAATCACGTCGATCCCGGCCTTGTCCAAGCGCTCCAGGGTGGCTTCGCTGGTCTCGCTGATGATCACGCGGCCGGGGCGCACGGCCAGGCAATTCGGCGTGAAGGCGTCATCCTCGGGCAGGATGTCGATCGCCCGGATGCCCCGCGCCTTCAGCTCCTCGAGGAACCAGTGCGGTAGCAGGGTCGTGCTGACGAGGGCGGTGTCAACGTCGATCATGGTGAAGGCGCCGTCGATATGCTGGCGGTAGCCGGCGAGGTGCACGCGCAGCAGGTCGATGCCCATGGCGCGCAGCACCTCCTCGACCTGGCGCGCGCCCTCTTCGTTGCAGCGCCCGCCGATGCCGACCACGGCGGTCTTCTTGTCGATCAGGGCGAAGCTACCGCCTTCGAAAATCCCCGTGCCGTGGATCGTGCGCAGGATCGGCATGCCGAGCTCCGCTACCTTGCGGGTCGCGGCCGCCTCCTCGCCCCGGCGCACCCGTGCGCCCAGGCGGCAGATGATTGCGCCGCCCGGCACGGCCACGATCGAATCCCGGGTCGCCATGGTCTTGAACTTCTCGGGCGGCACCTGGCTCAACATCTCGACCCGCGCGCCCTCGGCCTCGAGCACGCGCACGAGATCGTCGTGCTGTTCCTGCATCTTCTCGATATCGGGCGTGCCCGGTCCGCGCCAGTACCAGCCCGCCTGGCGGTCGCAATAGGCGCCCAGATCCTCGTCCCATTTCGAAGGGTCGACGGTGCGGAACTCCTCGCCCGGGCGGTGCATAACGACCAGGCGAAGCTGCCCCACGTCGTTGTCGCAGCCCCAGCTTTGCCCCCAAACATAGTGCTGCTCCTCCGGCGTTTCGAAGGCCGGCTCCGCCTCGCTGGCGAAGGTCTTCATGAGTTGGTGATAGGCGTAGTCGCCTGGCAGGACCGCGGGCATGGCTTCCTCCACTGGAATATCGTCAGGCGGCGAGGCTAGCATGCGCGCCCGAGGGTATGGAGAGGGAGACAAGGCATGGCCGGGCGGATCGACGCGCGATTGAAGGAACTGGGGATCACCTTGCCGCCGCCGGCCAAGGCGCTCGGCAGCTACGTTCCTTATGTCCGGACCGGCAATCAGGTCTGGATCACCCAAGGCCCGATCCTGGGCGAAGAGCTGCATTTCGAGGGCAAGCTGGGGCGCGAATTCGGCGTGGAGGAAGGCCAGGCCTGCGCCCGGATGGTGATGCTCAACATCGTCACCTGCCTCAAGGAGGCCTGCGGCGGCGATCTGGACCGGATGGTCCGCGCCGTGCGCTGCGTCGGCGTCATGAACGCGACGGAGGATTTCACCCGGCACAGCCAGGTCATGAACGGCGCCTCGGACCTGCTGGTCGATATCTTCGGCGAGAGAGGCAAACATGCCCGTCTGGCCTATGGCTGTGCCTCCCTGCCGGCCGATCTGGCCGTCGATATCGAAGCGGTCTTCGAGATCGAAACATAGCCGCATTGCGCCGCGGGCCGTTGACCCGCCCGCCCGACAGGTTTAGCCATTACAAGACGTTTCCGCTTCTGGTTGCCGAGGGAGAAAAGACCATGGGCACAGTGACCGCCATGACCATCGACCGCTCGATGAAGGGCCGGGTGAGCGACTCCGAGTGGGAGACCCGGGTGAATCTTGCCGCCTGCTATCGACTGCTGGCCTATCACGGCTTGACCGACGGCACGGCCACGCATATCTCGGCGCGGGTGCCGGACGAGAAGGATACCTTCCTGCTCAACCCCTACGGCTATCTGTTCGAAGAAATCACCGCCTCCTCCTTGGTCAAGATCAACCACAAGGGCGAGATCGTCGACGGTTCGACCTTCCCCTACAACGAAGCGGGCTTCTGCATTCATTCCGCCGTCCTCAAGGGCCGGCCCGAAATCAACTCGGCGCTGCACACCCATTCCGATGCGGGCATGGCGGTCTCGGCCCAGAAATGCGGCCTGCTGCCGCTCTCCCAGACGGCGCTGCGCTTTTACGACAACATCGCCTATCACGACTATGAGGGCATCGCCGACGACCTCGACGAGCAGAAGCGGCTGCAGAAGGACTTTGGCAACGCCTATGCCATGATCCTGAAGCACCACGGCTTGCTGACGGTGGGCCGCACCGTGGCCGAAGCCTGGCTGATGATCTGGGACCTGGAGAAGGCCTGCCAGTCCCAGGTTTGGGCCCTGGCCGGCGGCATGGACAACATCGACCTGCCGTCCGAAGAAGTCTGCAAGAACACGGCCGCCCAGTACAAGCGCTACTACGGCAACAAGCCGGCGGGCGAAGCGGCCTGGCCCGCGCATCTGCGCATGCTCGACCGTCTGGACCCGAGCTACCGGGACTGATCCGGCCGAGGGCGCGCACCCGGCGTCGAGGAGCGCCCGGGTTCGAGGAGTGAGTGCGATGGAATACCGGCGACTCGGCAACAGCGGCCTCAGGGTCTCGTCCATCTGCCTGGGCACCATGATGTTCGGCCTGCGCACGACGCCGGCCGTCGCCGGGCGCATCATGGACAAGGCCCGGTCGGCGGGCGCCAATTTCCTCGACACGGCCGACGTCTATTCCAAAGGCAAGTCGGAAGAGATCGTCGGCCGGTTGATCGGCAAGGACCGCGACGATTGGGTCCTCGCCACCAAGGTCGCCGCCAACTGGTCCGCCCGGCCCAACGAATCGGGGGCCGGCCGGAAATGGCTGGTGCAGGAACTCGACGCCAGCCTCAAGCGCCTCAAGACCGACTACATCGACCTCTACTACCTGCACAAGGACGACTCCGGCACCCCGATCGAGGAAACGGTCGGTGCCCTGGGCGATGCGATCCGGGCGGGCAAGATCCGCTATTGGGGCCTCAGCAATTTCGCGAGCTGGCGGGCGGCCCAGGCCTGCGAGACGGCGGACCGGATGGGCGTGCCCCGGCCGATCGCCAGCCAGCCCTATTACAACGCGATGAATCGGATGCCCGAGGTCGAGCATCTGCCGGCCTGCGCCGCCTATGGGCTGGGGATCGTGCCCTACAGCCCGGTCGCGCGCGGCGTGCTGACCGGAAAGTACCCGGTCGACGGGCCCCCGCCCAAGGGCACCCGCGCCGGCCATGCCGACAAGCGCATGATGGAATCGGAATACCGTCGCGAATCCCTGGAGATCGCCCAGATCGTCCGGGACCATGCCGAGCGGCGCGGCATGACCGCGGCGCAGTTCGCCACCCTCTGGGTGCTCAACAACCGGCTCATCACCGCCGTGATCGCCGGGCCGCGCACCATGGCGCAATGGACTGAATACCTCGGTGCCCTGAACCACGAATTCACGGCCGAAGACGAAGCCCTGATCGATTCCCTGGTGCCGCCGGGGCACCCCTCGACGCCCGGCTACACCGACCCGAACCATCCGGTCATCGGACGGCCGGTCCATTCGCGCTGAGCGTTCTACTCAGGCGCCTACCCCGTGGCGGCGCTTGAGGATGGCGAGGTAGTCCTCCACTTCCTTGTCGATGCGCGCCTCGTTCCAGCCCAGAATATCCGAAACCGAATCGGCCGCGACCCGCGCGCCCTCGCGCGCCATGGTCTCGGTCCAGCCGGCGCCGACCCGGCGGAACAATAGGTCTTCCAGAGTCGCGGGCTGTTCGTGTTCGGCCGCGTGGCGCAGATCGGCGATGCGCACCCCGTCCCAGTGGTTCAGCAGAGTCGGCGAATCGGGCGCGTCGGGATAGGGCTTGGCGTCGTAGGAAATCTCTTGCGGCGCGCCCGAGGGCCGGAGCTTGCGCTTGACCGCATCCGAGAGCTGCTTGCCCGCCAGACGGTGCGACTGGATGGGCGAGGAGGTCATGTTGAAGACGTTGGGCATGCCCTCGTCGGAAAGGTCGTGGATGCGATGGCCGCGCAGGCCCATCGGCTCGTCCGGCGAATAGGTCAGGGGCCGCACCCCCGCCCAGGTGAAGAGCACGTCCTCGCGCTTCAGGCCAACGCCGGGCAACAGGGCGTTGACCTCATGGACCAGATGACGGACCTCGTCCTCCTCGGCCCGGATGTCGTCGATATCGCCGTCATAGGCCGTGTCGGTCGGCCCGGCGTAATGCATGCCGCGCCAGGGGATGACGTAGAAAGGCTCGCGCGTCGTCGTGTGAGTGCAGATCGCCAGCCCGTCGCATTCCGGCGGCAGGCGGAACATGATGTGGATGCCCTTGGTCCCCATGATGCGCCGGCCCACGGAGTCGGACCCCAGGCGGTTGACCCGGTCGGTCCAGATGCCGGTGGTGTTGAGCACGGCCTTGGCCGCAACCTGGGCCGCGCCGCCGTCGAAACCGTCCTTGAGCCCGATGCGCCACAGATCGCCGTCGCGTTCGAGCCCGGTCACGGCCGTGTGGTTGCGCGCCACGGCGCCCATGCGCTGGGCGTCGAGGATGGTGTCCATGACGATCCGCTCGGGCCATTCGTAGCGGAATTCCTTCCAGCTATGGACGGAGAGCAGGTCCTCGGGCCGGCGCAGCCATTTGAGCATCGGCCGGCGCAGCGCCTCGGTGCCTGGGATGCGGTCGATCTCCAGGGGGATGCCGCCCCTGGGGCCGACGGATTCGACCAGACGCATGCCGGCCGAGACCTGCCATGGCTTGTAGAAATCGCCCTTCCAGACCGGGAAATGGAAGCGGAAGCCGAACAACCGCTTGGCCATGGTCGTGCCGATCTGGGTGCGCGCGCCCATCGCGTCGCGGGCGCGCCCAAGATTCTTGAGGAAGGTGCCGGGCTTGAACAACGGCTCCCAGACCGAGGGCTGGCGATAGCCCAGCCCCTCGCCCGGCTCGATGAAGCGCAGCCCGCAATGAAGCAGGCGGCTCGACCGGCTGGAAGAGCCGGTGGCAAAATCGTTCTTGTCGACGATCAGAACCGAATAGCCCTCGGCGGCCAAGTGATGGGCGCCGCTGGTCCCGTTGACCCCGGCGCCGATGACGACCGCGTCGAATTCGCGGCCGTCGAGTTCCGAAAGCGGTTGGCGTGCCATGTCAGTCTCCCTCCCCAAGGATTGCGCGGCGGCCGTCGTAGAGCCCGCCTTCGCCCACCCGGTGCTGATCCATCAGATAGTCGTGATAGCGCTTCACTTCTTCCTCCACCCTGACCCGATCCCAGCCCAACTCCTCGGCCGCCTCTTCCGCCGCCTTGCGCGCGGCCGCATGGGCCATGGTCGCGGTCCAGCCCGTGTTCACACGACGGTGCAGCAGGTCAATCAGGTCGGTGACATGCTCATGCGCCGCGGCGTGGCGCAGGTCGGCCAGCTTGATCTCCTTGTAGTCGTCGTGCAGCGGCGGAGAGTTCTGGTTCTCCGGAAAACTGTGCGCGGCATAGGAAATCTCCTGGGGGGTGCCCGAGGGCTTGATGCGCGCGGCCACCGCATCCGTCAGTTCCAGGCCGGCTGAACGATGGGTCATGATCGGGCCGGCCGTCATGGCCAGCATCCCGGGCATGCCGTCCTTGGCGAGGTCGTGGATTTCGCGCCGCCGCGCGCCCTTGGGCAAGGCCGGATCGTAAGTCAGGGGCCGCACCCCGGCCCAGGTGAACAGCACATCGCCCCGGCGGAAACCCAGGCTGGGCATCATGTGATCGACCTCCTCGACCAGCCAGTCGATCTCCTCGTCCAGCGGGCGGATGCCGTCGACATCCCCTTCATAGAGGGTTTCCGTCGGCCCGAAGAAATGCAGGTCGTTCCATGAGAAGCAGTAGAGATGCTCGTTCTCGCGGTTGATCCCCATGATCCCGCGGTCACGGCATTCCTCGGGCAGGCGCACGGCGAGATGAATACCCTTGGTGCCGGTGATCTTGCGGCCCGCGCCCGCGCCGGCCATGGCGTTCACCCGGTCGATCCAGATACCCGCCATGTTCAACACCGTGCGGGCACGCACCACCGCCTCGCCCGCCTCGCCCCGCGCGTCCGTCAAGGTCAGGGCCCAGCGGCCGTCGCCCTCGCGCGCCATGCCCGTGACCGGGGTGTAGTTGCGCACGATCGCACCCATCCGCTCGGCATCCAGCACCGTGTCCACGGCCACCCGCTCGGGCCATTGGAACTGATACTCGCGGAACAGGCCGGCCGCGATCAGGTTCTCCGGGTTGCGCAGCCATTTGACCAGGGGCAGCTTGTTCGCCGCCGCACCGGGCACCAGCTCGAAATCCACCGGGATATCGCCGGGACCCAGCATCTCGAGCAGTTTGAAAGCCAGCCGCACCTGCCAGGGCTTGTAGGGATCGCCCTTGTAGATCGGAAAACAGAAGGTCAGGCGGCGCGCCCGTTCGGGCGTCGCGTTGACGAACTGGCTGCGCGTCGCCATCGCCTGCTTGGCCATCGACAAGGCCGTCGCCAACCGGCTGGGATGGCGTGCGAATTCCCATATCGAATCGCCGGGAGCGAGGTAGCGGATGCCCCCACTCAGCGCCCGGCTCGACCGGCTGCTGGAGCCCGAGGCGTAATCGCCCTTGTCGACCAGCAGCACGGTATAGCCGGCCGCCGCCAGATGCTGGGCGGCGCTGGCGCCGTTCAGCCCCGCCCCGATCACGGCAACGTCGAACGCCTGGCCGTTCAGATCTGCAAGCATGGAACGCGGCATGACAATCCCCCTATGCCGGACATCCCAAGCCTAGCGCCTTGTCGAGGGCCGTGCCATTGCTCCGATCGTCGGGCTTGGGCAAGCTAGGCGCCAATCGGCCGCGCCCGGATGCGAGACAGCGAACTCAAGACGCCGAAATCGAGACCATGGACGAGGAACAGGCGGTTCTATTCGCCAACGAGGCATTCTATCAGGCATTCGCGGAGGGCGATGTCGCGGGGATGGACGACCTCTGGGCGCGCGACGCCGTGGTGACCTGCGTTCACCCCGGCTGGGCGCCCCTATCCGGTCGCGACGAAGTGATGGAGAGTTGGCGCGCG
Organism: Rhodospirillaceae bacterium; assembly: GCA_018699755.1. Lineage (GTDB taxonomy): Bacteria > Pseudomonadota > Alphaproteobacteria > CADEGL01 > CADEGL01 > JABIRQ01. The sequence goes on from JABIRQ010000030.1 coordinate 17,110, forward strand.
ATTCTGGAGAATCCAAACGCGCCCAGCATCGAATTCGCCGACGCCGCCGTCTTCGTCGAGGGCACATTGGCTTATGTGATCTGCTACGAATCGGTGGGCGACGGCCATCTGGCCGCCACCAATATCTTCCTGCGCGAGCGCGGATTGTGGAAGATAGTCCACCATCAAGCTGGCCCGACCAGCGGGGTGCCGAGCGAGACTGAGCGGCCCAAACCCGCCGGTGGCCCGAGGACGATGCACTAGCCGGCAATCACCCGGCTAATCACAGGGGGACAGTATATGGCGAGGACAGCGCCCGATTCGGTATCCAGGGTGGCGATCGTGGGAACGGGCACGATCGGGGCAAGCTGGTGCACCTATTTCCTCGCCCGGGGCATGGCGGTCGCGGCCTACGACCCGATGGCGGGGGCGGAAGCGCGCACCCGCGGCTTCGTCGAACGGGCCTGGCGGGATCTCGAAGCGCTCGGCCTCGTGCGGGACGGCGCCGGGCCGGACGCACTGAGCTTCGCCGCCAGCCTCGAAGACGCGGTGGCGGAGGCCGAATTCATCCAGGAGAACGGGCCGGAAGACCAGGCCAAGAAAGGCGCGCTGTTCGCCGCGATCGACGCGGCCTGCCCGCCGGAGACGATCATCGCTTCCTCGACCTCGGCGCTCGTGATGAGCCCGATCCAGGCCCATTGCGCGCGGCCGGAACGCTGCGTCAACGCCCATCCCTTCAATCCACCCCATCTGATGCCCCTGGTCGAAGTCTCGGGCGGCGACCGGACGGAGGACGAGGCGATCGCCTGGACGATGAAGTTCTACACCGCCATCGGGCGGGTGCCGGTCCGCCTGAACCGAGAGGTCTACGGCCATATCGCCAACCGCCTGCAATACGCCCTCTACAACGAAGCGGTGCGCATCGTGCTCGACGGCATCGCGAATGTGGCGGATGTGGATGCCGCGGTGCGCAACGGCCCCGGCCTGCGCTGGGGCATCCAAGGGCCGTTCCTGAACTACCATCTGGCCGGCGGCGAGGGTGGCCTCGAACGCTTCTATGAGATTTTCGAAGGGCGCGACAAGGGCAATACCGACCGTGTCGCGCGTCAGACCCTAACCGATGAGCAGAAACGGATTCTGGCGGACGGCATCGCCGAGATGCTGGCCGGCGACGACGCGTTCGCCGAACTGACGGCGCGGCGCGATCGCCGCCTGGTTGAGCTGCTCCGCCTGCGCGCGCGGATGGAGGCCGGGGAACTCTAGCCCACTGCGGCGATGCGGTCTTTCGGCACGCCTTTTCCCAAGGTAGCGTGCGGGCCATGACCTATGACCAGATCGTTGTCTTCGCACTGCTCCCGGCCGTCTTCGCCCTCTTCATTTGGGGACGGTGGCGTCACGATGTGGTTGCCTTCGTCACCCTGCTCGCCGCCGTGATTCTGGGCGTGGTGCCGGGGAGCGAGGCTTTCGCCGGGTTCGGCCACCCGGCGACGATCACCGTCGCGGCCGTGCTGGTCATAAGCCGCGGCCTCTCGAACGCCGGCGCGGTCGAGCATGTCGCGCGGCTGGTCCGGCCGGCAACGGGTTCGACGACCATGCATATCGCCGCCCTGTCGGGGACGGCGGCGGCCTTGAGCGGCTTTATCAACAATGTCGGCGCGCTCGCCCTCTTCATGCCGGTGGCCATGGCGACGGCCGCCAAGGCCAAGCGGGCGGCGGCCGTGCTGTTGATGCCGCTGTCCTTCGGCTCGATCCTGGGCGGGCTGGTGACCCTGATCGGCACGCCGCCGAACATCATCGTCGCGGCCTATCGCGGCCAGGCGCTGGGCGAGCCCTTCGGCCTGTTCGACTTCACCCCGGTCGGCCTGCCCCTGGCGGTCGCGGGCGTGGCTTTCGTCGCCCTGATCGGCTGGCGGCTGATTCCCGCTTCGCGCCGCGCTGCCCGCTCGCCCGCCGAGATGATCGACATCGAGAACTATGTCGCCGAGGTCCGGGTCCCGGAGGACTCGAAGATCGTCGGGAAATCCGTAGCCGAACTGGACGACGTGACCCAAGACAACGATGCCCTGATCGTCGGATTGATCCGGGGCGAACGGCGTATCCTGGCCGTCCGGCGCGAACGCATCCGGGCGGACGACTTGTTGCTGATCGAAGCCTCGCCGGAATCGCTTCATGCCTTGATCAAGGCACTGAGTCTGAAGCTGATCGAGGATACCGAGGACACCGCCGAAGACGATGGCACACAACCCAGACCCAGCCGGGTCAGCATCGGCTCGGACGATGTCTCCGTGATCGAAGCGGTGGTCTCGACCGGTTCGCGCCTTGCCGGACGGGCGGCCGGCGCCGTGCATTTTCGCCGCCGCTACGGCGTCAACCTCTTGGCCGTGGCGCGATCGGATCGACCCATCCGCGACCGCCTGGCCTCGTTCGAGTTTCAGACCGGCGATGTCCTGCTTCTCCAGGGCGACCGCGACCGCCTGCCCGAGATCGTCGCCCAACTCGGTTGTCTGCCCCTGGCCGAGCGGGCCCTGCCCGTCGGGCGCCGCAACGCCACGGTTTTCGCCCTGAGCGCTTTCGTCGGCGCCATCCTGCTCGCCGCCTTCGGGCTGCTGAGCTTTCCCATCGCCCTCGCCGGCGCCGCCGCGCTCATGGTGGTCGCCAATATCGTGCCACCGCGCGAGCTCTACGAAAGCATCGACTGGCCGGTGATCGTCCTGCTGGGCGCGATGATACCCATCGGCGGCGCGTTGCAGACCAGCGGTGCGACCGAACTGCTGGCAGGCTGGATCACGGGCCTGGCCGCCGGCACATCGGTCGTCTTCGTCCTGGCCCTGCTTTTCGTCGTCACGATGACCCTGTCCGACGTCATGAACAACGCCGCGACGGCGGTGATCGCGGCGCCCCTGGCCGTCGCCATCGCCAACGGCCTGGGGGTCAGCCCGGACCCGTTCCTGATGGCCGTCGCGGTCGGCGCGTCCTGCGCCTTCCTCACACCCATCGGGCATCAGAACAACACCCTGGTCATGGGACCCGGCGGATATCGATTCGGCGACTATTGGCGCATGGGCCTGCCGCTGGAAGTGCTCATCGTCGCGCTCGGCCTGCCCCTGATACTCTGGGCTTGGCCGCTTTAGGCCGAGGCGGATCGAAAAAGGAAAGAGCGCATGAAGGATAGCGAAACGGTCGGCACGATCACGGATATCCGACGCTATCCGGTGAAATCCCTCGGTGGCGAGGCGATGGCCGCGGCAGCCCTGGTGCCGGGAGACGGTGTCGCGGGGGACCGCGCCTACGTCCTCTGCGCCCTCGATGACGGCAAGATCGTCCAGGCGTCACGCCCCCGGGACTGGCCTGGCGTGATGGAAACCTCGGCGGCCTATATCGACGGCGATTCCGGGCCGATCCGCTACACCCTGGCCGACGGCACGCGCGTTTCCAGCGCCGATCCGGCAGTGGTGGAGAAATTGGCCGGATCCATGGGTCGGCCCGTGGCGCTTGCCGAATCGGCCCAAGTCGGGCGGATCAAGGACGGCGACGTGCATCTGCTGACCACGGCCAGCCTCGCCGCCCTGGCTGCACTCCATCCCGAAGGCCGGTTCGAGGCGCGCCGCTTCCGCCCGAACCTGATGATCGAATCGCCCGCAGGGGCCGAAGGCTTCGTCGAGAACGACTGGGTCGGCCGCCGGCTGCGCATCGGCGACGCGGTGCTGCGCATCTCCCACCGGACCGTGCGCTGCGTCCTTCCCACCCTGGCCCAAGGCGACCTGCCCAAAGACCCGGTCGTCCTGCGCACCGCGGTCAAGAACAACGGGGGCGATGTCGGGGTCTATGCCATGGTCGAGACGCCGGGCACGGTTCGGGCCGGCGACGAACTTCGGCTGGAAGGCCCCTAGTTTCCGGTCGCCTCGATGGTGACCCGATCGCCCGCGATGACAAACACGACGGACCCGTCGGACGCCTTGTAGGTCCATTTCTCGATCGGCCCGAGCTTGTCGATATCGTCGGGATCGCCAAGCTTGTCGCGCAAGGCCGCGCTGGTCTCGACGCCGCGCGACTTCTCGACGATCTCGGCCTTGTCGGGATCGCCGCAAGCAACCAACAGGGCGGCTGCGAAGAAGAACGCGAGGATGGTGCGCAGGGCCGTCGTCATGGGTTTCTCCATTTGTTCGAAGATCAATCGAGGGTCTCGAAGAGGCGCTGCAGAAGACGGGCGCGCGGCTCCAGCGAAGAATAGAGCATATGCTCGTAGTCCGTATGGGCGCCATGGCCGTCCACGCCGAGGCCGTCCAGGGTCGGGATGCCCAAAGCCGCGGTGAAGTTCGCGTCGCTGCAGCCTCCGGTCATCGGTACATCCTCCAGCTCGAAGCCAATCTCGGCGGCCAGTGACTTGGCATGATCGAACAGCGCCGCGATGCCCGCATCCTTGACGTAGGGCGGGCGAGAGACGCCGCCCTCGACGGTCACCTTCACATCCGGATCGATCGGCGAGAGGGCATGCATGCGCGCGGCCATCTCGTCCATGATCTCGGGATCGGGGCAGCGCATATCGACCAGGACCTCGCAATATTGCGGCACCACGTTGCGCCCCGTGCCGCCCGCGATCGTCCCGACGCTCAAGGTCACGCCGCGCTCGTAGTCGGTCATCGCCTCGATCGTCAGAATCTGGTGCGCCATTTCTTTGATCGCATTGCGGCCGTCCTGGTGGCGCAGGCCGGCATGGGCGGGCCGGCCCTCTGTCCGAACGGTGAAATCCGCATTGCCCTTGCGCGCGGTGACGATCTTGCCGCCGTCGCGCGCCGGTTCCGTCACCAGAACGTATTTGTTCTTCTTGGCTTCGGCCTCGATGGTCGCGCGGGAAGTCGGGCTGCCGACCTCCTCCTCCGGCACGAAAAGGAACGTGATCGGCAGCTTTGTGGTCTTGCCTTCGCGGATGAGATGGCGAAAGGCGTAATAGGCGAGATAGGCCCCGCCTTTCATGTCGTAGATGCCAGGGCCGTAGACCTTGTCGCCCTTCCGCTCGAAGGGCAGGCGTTCGAGCATGCCGATCGGGTGCACGGTATCGAGATGGCTGAGCACGAGAATGCCGGGCCCATCGCCACCCCAGGGGCTGCGCGCGATCAGGATGTCGCCGAAACCGTCTCGTCCCGGCGTCCGCTCGGTCCCCACGCCGATATCCCGCATCTCGCCTTCGGTCTGTTCGACCATGCGGTTGACGGCCGCGCCGTCGTTCGACGGGCTTTCGATTTCGATCCAGCGGCGGATGCCTTCCAGGATTTCGGCGGCATCGATGCGCGGCGCGTTGCGGCCTTCGGTCATGCGGTCCTCTCTCGGATTGCGTGTCGGGGGCGGGCCCGGAGGCTTTCAGAAACCGGGCGGCGCGGCAAGTTCAGCGCGGCCGCAGGGCCAGGACGATCCCGCCCAGGATCAGCACGGCGCCCGCCCCGTGATACCAGGCGACACTCTCCCCCAGAAACAACACCGCCATCGTGCTGCCGAACATCGGCAAGAGCGGGAAAAACATCGCCACCCGATTCGCGCCAACCAGTTCGACCCCCCGGTTGAAGAACAGAAAGGCGAGGATCGAGGGAAAGATCGCGACATAGAGCACTGCGATGCCCGCGTTGAAGGTCAACGGCACGGCAAAGCCGGCCGACAGCTCGACCAGATAGGCCGGCAACAGCATGACCGCGCCCAACAGGAAGGAGATCGCAACGAATCCCAGCGGGCTCATCGCGGGCTTGCGGCGCAGCCACACGGCATAAAGTCCATAGGCGACGAGACCGGCGAAAACCCATAGGTCGCCGATATTGGGCCGGAAGGCGGTCAGCACGCCGATATCCCCGCGCGCCACAACCAACATCGCGCCCGTGAAAGAGAGCACCAAGCCCAGAGCCTGGAGCGGCCGGATCCGGTCGCGGAAGAACAGGAACGACAAAAGGATCACGACGACCGGCATCAAAGGTTGGATCAGGGACGCGTTGACCGCCGTCGTCTCCGTCAAGCCGATATAGAGCAAAGTGTTGAACAGGCCCACGCCGAAAAACGACAAGGCGATGACGATGCCCGGCGCCGCCAGAAAAACCCGCAGATCCAGGCCCAGCGAACGCCACACGAAGGGCAGCAGCAAGGCGAAGCCCAGAACCCAGCGCCAGAAAGCCAGGGCGATCGGCGGGACCTCACCCGCGACCGCCCGCCCGACCACAATATTGCCGGCCCAGAACAGAAAGGTCAGACAGAGCAGCAGATAGGGTCGGTCGAACAGCCCAAAGAATCGACCCGCCGAGCGGCTGCCGACGGCAGCCGGATCGGCACCGTCTTCAGGCGCTTCCGCCGCAGCCCGCAATCAGCTCTCGTGGTCCGCTATGAAGGTTCGAATCCGGCGGTTGACCTCCCCCGCCGCTTCCATCTGGGCCATATGCCCGATCCCTTCGATCAGGGAAATTTCGCCATGGCCCTCGACGGCCTTGGCGTGAGCGGCCGGGATGATCCGATCCTCAGCACCCCAAAGGGCCAGGATCGGCGCGTCGATCTCGCCCATGCGCCCGGCCAGGATATGGGCCTGCCGGCCGCCGGCGAACCAAGCCGCCCGCACGGCCGCCAGGGCTTCGGCCGCACCTTCGAGACGTCGGTTGCGCAGGGCGCCCTCGACCACGTTTCGGTTGACCAGCTCCGGATCCGCGAACAGGGCCTGAAGCGCCGCTTTCATCTCCTTGCGCCGGGACGCCCCGCCGAAGGCTTCAAGGAATTCTCCGGCGATCTCCTCGCCCAGGGCCGCACCGGCGATCAGCACCAGCCCCGCGGCCAGCCCCGGCCGCGAGAGGGCGAGATCGAGCGCCAAGGCGCCGCCCATCGACTGGCCGATCAGAAAGGCCCGGTCCACCTCCAGGGCGTCGAGGGCGGCCGAGACCGCCCCGCCCAGGGTTTCCGGCCCGCCGTCGCCGACATCCTTCGAAGACTGGCCGTGCCCCGGCAACTCGATCGCATGGACCGGCCGGTCCGCGGCCAGGGCCTCC
>JABIRQ010000206.1 GCA_018699755.1 Rhodospirillaceae bacterium
GACGAAATCCCGTTCTAGGCCGCGCCGAAGGATGCGCCCGGAAAACCCTCTCCTTTAGGGAGAAGGTGGCGAGGCGAAGCCGATCCGGGTGAAGGAGTCAGGCCTCGCCCGGAAAGATCGAACCCCTCACCCTCCCATCGCTTCGCGACGGGCCCCGCCCTCTCCCTACGGGCGAGGGGTTGGGGATGGTTCTGGAGGCATTTTCATGGCGACCGAACGGCGTATCGGACAAATCGGCCTGGGAGCCCTGGGCCTGCCCTTCGCGCGCCGCCTGCATAAGGCTTTCGGCGCCTTGCGGGTCTACGATATCAAGGCGAAACGGGTCGCGGCGGCGCGGCGTTTGGGCGCGGCCGTCGCCCGCTCGCCCCGCGATCTCGCCGCGCGCTGCGACCTGATCCTGTTGTCCCTGCCCGATCCCGCCGCCGTGCGCGCCGTGATGGAGGGGGAGAGGGGCGTTCTCGCGGGCGCCAAGCCCGGCACGGTCGTGATCGATACCAGCACGGTCGATCCCTGGACCAGCGAGGCCATGGCCAAGGCCGCGCGCGCCCGCAAGATCGGCTATCTCGACGCGCCCGTGACCAGCGGAGAGCCCGGCTTCGCCGGGGTCGAGGCGGCCAAGTCGGGGACCTTCACGGTCCTGGTGGGCGGACGCAAAGGCGATTTCCACGCCGCCCGCCCGGTCCTCGATGTCCTGGGCAAGCGGGTCGAGTATCTCGGCCCGTCCGGTTCGGGCAGCGTGATGAAGCTGATCAGCAACCATATCGCCGGCATCTCGACCTGGGCCGTGGCCGAGGGGCTGGCCCTGGCGGCCGCCTGCGGCGTGCCGGCCCTGCGCGCGATGGACGTGCTCGGCGGCACGGTCGCGGCCTCTTACGTGATGAGCGACGATGTTCGCCCGCGCGTCGAATCGGGCGATTTCGAGCCCGGCTTCTCGGTCGATCTCTACCACAAGGACCTGCGCCTGACGGGCGAGCTGGGGCGCGGCCTGAACGTGCCGCTGATGTTCAACCAGCTCGCCATGGAGATGTTCCAGCTCATGCGCGCCCAGGGCCGAGGCGGCAAATCGCAGATGGACTGCGTGAATTACATGGCCGAACTGGCCCGGGTGGACATCCACGCCCCGCCGTCCCGCGCGACCCGCGCCCGCGCCGTCGCCCGCGAAAGATCCTGAGGGCCATCCCATGACTGGGCAAATTTTGAACGCCGCCTTCGTGTCCGAATTCCCGTTCTCCTACCGGGACGGCCAGGGGGAATTGACCGGCTTCGATGTGGATCTGCTGGAGGAGGTCGCGCGGCGCATGGAGGCCGAGGCCGCCTGGACGGAGATTCGCTGGCAGGACATCCTGGGCGCGTTGGAGGAGGGGCGCTTCGACATCATCGTCACCGGCCTCGCTTGGCATGCCGACAGGATGGAGCGGGGCCTGCCGACCGAGCCGCTCTACTGCGTGCGCAGCATGGGCTTCGTGCCCAAGGGCAATCCCGGCCGCATCCGTTCGGTCGAGGACATGGCCCGGCTCGACCGGCCGTCCGGCTCCATCGTCGGCTCCCTGGAACTCAAGGTCATGCGCCGGGTTCTGGGCAAGAAGGCTCGGGGCTATGCCGAGGAGGCGGAACTCTGGGCCGACCTGGCGTCGGGCGAGATCGGCGCGGCCTGCTTCGCCGAGACCGCCGGGCGGGGCTATATCGCGGCCCATCCCGAACACGGCCTCGAGGCGGTCGCGGGCTTCGATTTCCCGACCCTGCCCGAGACCGGCTGGTTCCTGCGCAAGGACGACCACGCCCTCAAGGCCCGCATCGATCCCGAGATCCGCGCGCTCAAGGAAGAGGGGCTGTTGGCCAAGACCCTCAGCCGCCACGGCTATCCCGCGGACCTCGCCCTGCCGCCCGGCGCGACGGCGCAAAGCGACCTGGAACCGGGCTTCTGACGGACCCTGCGGGGGCCGATTCGCCGGACCGGGAAAACCGGGCAAAAACGCCGTATATCGTTGTTCGCACCTGCGAAACCTGCTATATGTTGCAAATCGATGACGACCCGGCCGGGTCGCGCATTTCGCCCATCGCATAGCGAGCCTCTCTTTGGCCGAAGCCCCGCCGCCAGTCCCCCCCGCATTCGACTATCCGCCCGTCACGATCGAAGACGAGATGCGGCGCTCCTATCTCGATTACGCGATGAGCGTGATCGTGAGCCGGGCGCTGCCCGACGTGCGCGACGGCCTCAAGCCGGTGCACCGGCGCATCCTCTTCACGATGAAAGAGGGCAACTACGACCGCCAGCATCCCTTCCGCAAATCGGCGCGCATCGTCGGCGATGTCATGGGCAAGTATCACCCTCATGGCGACTCGGCGATCTACGACGCCATGGTGCGCATGGCGCAGGGCTTTTCCATGCGCCTGCCCCTGGTTGAGGGTCAGGGCAATTTCGGTTCGATGGACGGCGATCCGCCGGCGGCCATGCGCTACACCGAAGCGCGCATGGCCGAATCGGCCGAATACCTGCTGCGCGACATCGAGAAGGAAACGGTCGACCACAAGCCGAGCTATGACGAGAGCGGCGAGGAGCCGACCGTCCTGCCGGCCGAATTTCCCAATCTTCTGGTCAACGGCGCCGGCGGTATCGCCGTGGGCATGGCGACCAACATCCCGCCCCACAATCTGGGCGAGGTGATCGACGCCTGCTGCGCCCTGATCGACGATCCGACCTTGAGCATCGAAGCCCTGATGGAGCACGTGCCGGGTCCAGACTTCCCGACCGGCGCGATGATCCTCGGCAAGGCGGGCATCCATTCGGCCTATCACACCGGGCGCGGCTCGGTCGTCATCCGCGCGCGCAGCCATTTCGAGACGGTGCGAAGCGAGCGCGAAGCGATCGTCGTCACCGAGATTCCGTATCAGGTGAACAAGGCCTCGATGATCGAGAAGATGGCCGAACTGGTGCGCGACAAGCGCATCGAGGGCATCTCCGACATCCGCGACGAGAGCGACCGGCAGGGCTATCGCGTCGTCGTGGAGCTGAAGCGCGACGCC
>JABIRQ010000266.1 GCA_018699755.1 Rhodospirillaceae bacterium
CGACGATTACGAGTCCATGATCGTCCGGGTGGCGCGCGACGCGCTAAAGGACGCGGGTGTGCCCGCCAAGGATGTCGACGAGATTTTCGTCGGCCTGCTGAATGCCGGCATGTGCAAGCAGGAGTTTCCCTCGGCCCTGGTGCTCCAGGCCGATGACGACCTGCGCTACAAGCCCGCGACCCGGGTCGAGAATGCCTGCGCCACGGGCACGGCCGCGATCTACCAGGGGCTCAACGCCATCGCCGCGGGCAAGGCCCGCATTGTCCTGGTCGTCGGCGTCGAAAAGATGACCCATGTCCCGGGTCCCGAGATGGGCGAAATCCTGACCAAGGGCAGCTACGTGAAGGAGGAGGCCGAGACCTACGACAGCTTTGCGGGCGTCTTCGGCCATATCGCCAATCTCTATTTCCAGCGCCACGGCGATCAGACCGAAGCCCTGGCTCGGATCGCAACCAAGAATCACAAGAACGGCACGGCCAATCCCTTGGCCCATATGCAAAAGGAACTCAGCTACGAGTTCTGCCTGGAGCCGTCGGAGAAAAATCCCTTCGTGGCGCCGCCGTTGAAGCGCACGGATTGTTCGCTGGTCACCGACGGCGCCGCGGCCGTGGTGCTGGCCGATGTCGAGACTGCGATGGCCATGAAGAAGGCCGTGGTGTTCCGCGCCGCCCAACACGTCACCGACTTCTTTCCGATGAGCCGCCGCGACATGACCTATTTCGACGGCGCGGCGCGTGCCTGGCATCAGGCCTTCGACGAGGCCGGGGTGACCGTCGACGATCTCGATGTCGTCGAGACCCATGACTGCTTCACCATCGCCGAACTGATGCAATACGAGGCCATGGGCCTGACCTCGCGGGGCGAGGGCCGGCGGGCGATCGATGAGGGCTGGACCGCGAAGGACGGGCGCCTGCCCGTGAATGCGTCCGGCGGCCTCAAGTCCAAGGGCCATCCGATCGGTGCGACCGGCGTCTCGATGCATGTCCTGCAGGCCATGCAGGTCAGCGGAGAGGCCGGCGGCATCCAGGTGGACGGTGCGTCCCTCGCCGGTATCTTCAACATGGGCGGCGCGGGCGTCGCCAACCTGTGCAGCATCATCGAGCCCTTGCGCTGAGGCGCGGGGCGAAGAATTCCAAATCGGAGGCGGTATGAGCTTCAAGGCCCTCGTGCTCGAGGAAAACGACGGCAAGGTTGCCGGTGCGATCCAGGATCTCGACGAATCCCGGCTGCCCGACGGCGACGTCACCGTCCGGGTCACGCATTCGACCCTGAACTACAAGGACGGCATGATTCTCAAGGGGATTGGCCGGCTGGTGCGCAACTATCCGCATATCCCCGGGATCGATTTCGCGGGCACGGTCGAGGCGTCGGATTCGCCCGACTTCAAACCGGGCGATCTGGTCCTGCTGACCGGCTGGCGCGTGGGCGAGGCTTGGTGGGGCGGCTATGCCGAGAAGGCGCGGGTCAAGTCCGAATGGCTGGTGCCCATGCCGAAGGGCCTGGATGCCCGACGCGCCATGGCGATCGGCACCGCCGGTTTCACCTCGATGCTCTGCGTCATGGCGCTTGAGGATCACGGCATCGCGCCCGGCTCGGGCGAAGTGCTGGTGACCGGCGCGGCGGGCGGTGTGGGCAGCGTGGCCGTCGCGATCCTGGCCAAGCTCGGCTACGACGTCGCGGCCTCGACCGGCCGGGCGGAGACCCACGACTATCTGCGCGCCCTCGGCGCAAAGGAGATCGTCGACCGGGCCGAACTGTCCGAAGGTCCTGCCCGTCCGCTTCTGGCGGAGCGGTTCGCGGGCGCCGTCGACACGGTCGGCAGCAAGACCCTGGTCAGCGTGCTGGCCCAGCTCAAATACGGTGGCAGCGTCGCTGCCTGCGGCCTCGCCCAGGGCCCGGACCTGCCGGGCATGGTCATTCCCTTCCTGCTGCGCGGGGTGAATCTTCTGGGCATCGATTCGGTGATGTGCCCCGCCGCGCGCCGGCGCGAGGCTTGGGGCCGCCTCGTCAAGGACCTGCCGGCCGAGGCCCTGGAAAGCGCCATCACCGAGGTTGGACTCGAGGATCTGCCCGGCCTCGCCGACGGCATCCTCAAGGGTCAGGTGCGGGGGCGGACCGTGGTCCGCATCGGCGATGCCTAGGCGGCGTCATGGGGCCCTGGCGGCGCTGGCTGCCTTGGTGCTCCTATCCGCTTGCGCGCAGACGGTCGAACAGCGCCTCGCCGACCGATGGTCTCCTTCCGGCGCCGTGCGGCCGATGGAAACCGTCTATTGCTACGTCACCATCGCCGACGGCGACTGCTACGCCGCGCCGCAGGCGGGCCAGGAGGCCCGCCTGATCCGCGCCCATCCGCCCATGGCGGTGGTGCGCCCCGCGGCGCCCGATGCGGGGGCGTCTGGCGCACTCTAGGATGCTGGGCTAGGCTGACGCTCGAAAAGAAACCGGGAACATAACCGGGGGGGCGGACCGACACATGATCCGGCTCGTGGTGGGGGCAATTCTGATCGTCGCTTCGACGGTGCCGGCGTTCGCGCAGGGCGCGGCGCCGGCCGACTATGGCGCGACCATGGGCTGGTACCGGGACGCGGCCGAGAAGGGCGATCCCGAGGCGCAGTTCCTGATGGGCGTGCGTCACGAACAGGGCCTGCTGGTCGACCAGGACGATGCCGAGGCCGCGCACTGGTATCGCGCGGCGGCGGAGCAGGGCCACCGCGAGGCGGCGTTCAAACTTGGGGTGATGCATCAGCTCGGTCGCGGCGCCGCCCGCGACGAGACCGAGGCGCGTCGCTGGTACGAAGCCGCCGCCCGGGCCGGTTTCCCGCCGGCCCAATACAATTTCGGTCTGATGCTCGATCAGGGCCTCGGCGGACCGGCGGACAAGTCTGCTGCTCGGCAGTGGTACGAGGCGGCGGCCGCCGGGGGGCTCGGTCCGGCCCAGTTTGCGCTCGGCCTGCTGCTCGCGCGCGGCGAGGGCGGCCCAGCGGATCCGCTCCATGCCTATATGTGGTTCCTGATCGCGGCCGAATCCGGCGAAGGGAAGGCGACGGGCGCCGTCGGCGTCTTGGCCGACCGGCTATCGGAATCGCAGCGCAAGAAAGGTGAGATTTTGGCCCGGCAGTTCGCCGATATGGCCCGCTAGCCGCTCCCGACGGGTGCTGCGATAGTGCTCTGCGTATCGCCGCCCGGATGGTTCCCGCCATGAAATTTTGCGCCTTCCTTCTTGCCGCCGCGATCTCGATCGCCGTCGTCCCGACCCGGGCCGCCGCGCCGATCGAGGAACCGGACTACAACCATCCCGAGGACGCCCTGATGGCGATCCAGGATCTCCAGACCGTGGTCGGGGTTCTGGCGCGCGAACGCGGGCTCCAGGGCTATGCCGATCAATGCGACCTGGCGGTGCGCGACGCGGAAACCCATGCCATGATCTACGGTGTGCCCGAACGGGCCGACCTGCGGCGCGGCTGGACGATCTGCTATCGGGCCTACCGCGCCGTCGCGCCGGAGGAAGCCGGCGCGGCCGATCTCGACTCGAGGCATTCGGTCCGGCCGGCGCCGACGGACCAGGCCGAACCGTCGCCCGGTCAGCCGCTCGACGCCCCGCCGGACTTCCTCGCGAAACCCGCTGCCGGGGAATAACCCGAGGTCAGGCCGTGCCCGTCCGCGGGTCGATCGGCGCGAGTTTGGCCAGGCCCGCCGCCGCCTCGAAGGCCGCCGCATAGGACAGCAGTTCGGCCTCGCCGCGCGGCCGGCAGACGAGCTGTAGGCCGATCGGCCTACCGTCCCCGGTGAAGCCGCAGGGTACCGAAATCGCCGGGCAGCTCGTCAGGGTGATGGCCGAGCTCATCAGCAGCCAGTCGACATAATTGTCGAAGCGGTGGCCCTCGACCTCTTCGATATAGCGGGTCTCGACGTCGAAGGGCGCAACCAGGGCGGCGGGGCAGGCCAGGACGTCGTAGGTCTCGAAGAAATCGACGACCCGCTGATACATGCGCCCGCGCGCCAGTTCGGCTGCGCCGATCGTCCCGGCGTCGAGGGCCAGGCCCTTCTCGATATTCCAGATCACCTCGGGCTTCATCTTGTCCCGGTGCGCCTCCAGCAGGGGCTGGCGCTCGGCCGCGAACTTGGCGGCGCGCAGCACCTGGAACGTGTCGCCGGCGTCGTGCAGGTCGGGCGAGGCCTCCTCGACATTCGCGCCCAAGCCGGCGAAGCGTTCGGCGGCCGCCCGGCACAGCGCCGCGACCTCCTTGGCGACGGGCACGATGCCGCCGAGATCGGTGCTATAGGCG
>JABIRQ010000216.1 GCA_018699755.1 Rhodospirillaceae bacterium
CAACCAGCCGACCACGCTGGACACGTCCGAGGCCCGTTCCCCGGCCAGGCAGCGGCCGAGCAAGAGAGCGTGGTTCGCAGGCGTGGCGCAAAGCCCGCCGCGGTCGCGCGGCAGAACCCGCTCGGCCCGCTCGCCGAAGCAGCGCTGTTCGATGCAGACGGTCAGATAGCCGCGCGCCGCCGCCTGCCGAGCATAGTCGCCCCCGTTCGCGATCTTGATCGGATCGGCCGGCATCTGTTCCACGCCCCAAGAGAGGTGCATGCCCGAATTGGTTCCCTGGAGGCAGATCATTGCGGGGCGCGGCCAGGCGCCCGCGTCGCGCCAGAGTAGGCTGACGGGGATATCGAGGCCCGGCCCGGCCGTGAGATAAAAGCTCTTGCGGCGCAGGCCGCCCATCTCTTCGTGGTCCCGAAGATGGCGCGTAGGAAGGTCTGAGGCGGCCGGCCAATAGCCAGTGAGCTCGGTCAGCTTTTCGCGTGCGGCGTTCTGCCAGGCCGCCGGGTCACCCTGATCGGCGCGGGTCCAGGCAAGACGCAGGGGCGCCGCCGCCAGTTCGGCGACGTGGGCCTGACTGGGACTAAGGGACAGATCCGCGGGCGCGGGCGGAAAAGGATCGAAACGCCCCGTCGCGGCGAGGGAGATGCGCCGTCGCACGGCCAGCAGCTTGGCTCTCAGATAGGGTGTCATCGGCAAAGTCTCCATGCCTCGCGCCCGATCAGGGCCGGCGCGTCAACGTGGCCAGCGCGAGGGATCCACGACCTCGCCCGGCAGGCCGTCGAACAAATCCGCCGCTGCCGCCCGCAGAGCGGGATCGAGGGGGCCAGCCGCCGCCAGGCATTCCGCCAGTTGGCTCAGCGTATAGGCGCCGAAGACCACCGAATCCACCCCGAGTTCCCCCAGGGCGAAGCCGAGCGCGAGGGCGAGCGGCGTCATGCCGGCTTCGGATGCCAGCGCCGCCAGCCCCGAGATCGGCCCGCGCAAGGTGTCGAGATGGGCAGGCAGCGCCGCAGGCTCCATGAGCAGGGCGCCCTGAAGAAAGATGCTGCGCGCATGAACGCGGATACCCGCCGCGGCCAGGCTCGGCAGCAACGGCGCGGCGCGGCGGTCGGCTAGATTAAGAGGCAGTTGAATCAGGCCCAGCCCCTCGGTCGATATGCAATCCTCGATGGCCGCGCTCTCAGAGACGGACGCGCCGAATGCGCCGATCGCGCCGGCCCCGACCTGGCCGCGCAGCCAGTCGGCCACGCCGGGCAGGCGCAGATCGGCGGCCCGGTGGGCCAGCAGACCATCCACTCGCGCCACGCCCAGGGCGCGAAGCGAGGCTTCAAAGGACGCCTCCAACCCCGCCACGGCCGCCGCGCTGTCGAGGGGAGGGAATTTGGTGACGATCGTGGGCGCCGTGCCAGTCCGCGCGCGCCAGGCGCCGAGCCGCGCCTCAGCCGCGCCATAGGCCCGCGCCGTGTCGAAACGGCGCACACCGCCCGCCCAGGCGGCATCGAGCAGCGCCTGTACATCCTCCTCGCCGAGCATGCGGCTCGGATTGGCGACGCCGTAGGCTTGGCCGAGTTGGACCGTGCCGAAGCACAGGGAGGGGATGCCGGGGGGCAAGGATGGCTCCATGTCGCCGGGGCCGAAGGGAGAAAACTCGGTGTTCGTCGGACGCTACTCTATGCTCGGCGTCGAGGAAACATGCCCCGGGACGAGAGCGGCATCCGTGCGCGACCTGTTTGAGACTCTGCTGCGCCTGCCCATGCCGTTCATGCTCTGCGCGGCCCTCGGCCTCCTGTGCTGGCCCTGGCCGCGCCTGCGGCGCGCCTTGTTCGCGATCGCCGCGCTCGGCCCCCTGGCTCTGGGCATGCCCGCCATCGGCAAGGCCTTGTTGGCGGCCCAACTCGAAACCGTCTCGTTCCACCTGCCCGAAGCGCCGCCGACCGCGATACTGGTGCCGACGGGCGGCATGTACAAAGTCGGCGACGACGAATGGTGGCCGAGCGCCGCATCCGTGGAGCGGCTCTCCAAAGGGCTCGCCCTGGCAGAGCGCTATGGCTGGTCGACGCCGGTCCTCGTTTCGGGCGGCACACCCTGGGCGGGCGCGCCTGTCGAAGCGGAAGTTCTTGTGGCACGGGCGCCGAGCGGGCCCGCGCGCCTCCGGATGGACGGGACGGCGCGCAACACGGCCGAAACCGCCGATGCGGTGCGGCGTTTCTTCCCCACCGCCGCGGGCGCGAAACCGGTCATCCTGGCCGCAACCGACCGATACCACGCCGGCCGCATGGCGGCGGCGCTGCGCGATGCCGGATTCGTTCCGATCATCGCCCTTTCCGACAAGTATCGCGGCCCCGAATGGTCGCTCGCGGATTTCATGCCGCAGCCGAGTGGCCTGTTTCTGACCGCGCGCGTGCTGCGCAGCTGGGCGGGCCTGATCTGGTACTGGATCCGGGGCGAGATCGCTCTGGACGACCTCGTGTCCTGACCAGCACGACCGTTGCGGTGCGACTGTTGCGGCGCCGGCTGGCCGGCCATACGTTCATAGAATGAACTAGCTGTTGACGGCGTTGTTCGTTTCATGAACATTAGGCGCGGTGCCAAGATCAGAGCGCCCGCATCACGAGTGAAACGAAACCCGTTTCACCCGAACTGCGGTAGCGTGACCGAATTACGGGAATTCGCCCTTCGGCAACCGCTTTTCCACAGAAGACATGCAGGATCAGACGTGACCAACCCTTTCGCACGGATCGCATTCTTCATGCGCTCGGAGCTCCGCGAGTTCCAACTCGCCCAGGCGCGCGAGATCAAGCAGCGCTACGATTGCGAACTGCATCTGTATTGCGGCGATCCGCAGCAGGCCGCCTATTACCGGAAGCGCAACGCCGACGGGCTGTTCGCGAGCGTCAACGAGACCGTCGTGTTGTTGGAGACGGCCGTCGCGCCAGTCACTGACGAAGCGGCGTTGATGGCCGAAGCGCGTGCGCTGGAAGACCGGCTCGGCACGACGATCAACCGGCTGACCGTCGGCAACCGCCATCTCGGGCGCGGGTATGCGCTAGGCGCGTATAATTTCCCGCTCTCCCGCTTCGCGGTCGAGAGCAGCCATGCCTCTATCGTCCAGGCTTTCGTGACCACCCTGACCTTCTGGGAGAACGAGTTCGCGGAAAAGGGCATCACCCTGGTCATGAATGGCCAGCGCCAGGCCGCCGTGATCGCCCGGGCCCTGGGGATTCCATACCGCTACATGATGGAGACGCGGTACCAGAACACCCAGACATGGATGCATGACGAGTTCGACTACACCCCGGCGATCGAAGAGGCCTTCGCCCGCGACGATCTGCCGGAGACGCCGGGCATCGACGTGCCGTACGAATCACATGTCCGGCTGAGCGCCGTCATCATGCCCTCGACAACCTTCAAGGGCATGGCGAAGAAGGTCGCCTATCTAACGGCGCGCCAGGTCTATTGGCGGCTTCGCGGCTATTGGAAAGCGCGCAGCTACCGGTATCGCGAGAACGTGCGCTTCGTCTATCGCTGTTGGAGCGAATTTCTCCGCCTGCGCTCCATGGCGGACGGCGCGCTTGCCGATCTCGAGGGAAAGCGCTTCGCCTACTATCCGCTGCATTACGAGCCGGAGCGCGCCCTGCAGGGCATTTCGCCCGAGTATTTCTATCAGATCTCGTCGATCGCCGCCGTGTCGCGCGACCTGCCCGCCGGAGTTCTGCTGGCGGTCAAGGACCAGTTCTACGGCGTCGCCGCCCGACCCAACGATTTCTATGCCCAGATCAAGGAGTTGAAGAACGTCTTCATGCTCGACCCGCTGGAGCGCGGCCTCAACGTCGTGAAGGCCGCCGACGTGATCGTCACGATCTGCGGCACGTCCGGTTTCGAGGCTGCGGCCTTGGGCAAACCGGTGATCGCCTTCGGTCGTCACAACACGTACAATTTTCTGCCCCATGTGCGTACGGTTACCGACGAGGCCGAGCTTCCACGTCTGCTGCGCGAGGCGTTGGACGGTGCGGGCCCGAACGCCAAGGAAGACGGTCGGAAATTCCTCAACGCCATCGCCGCCTGCGCATTCGATATGCGGGGCTATACCCATGTCGACTTGGACAGTTTCGACGAGGCGGCGGTAAAGGACTCGATCGACGCCTTGGAATACAGCCTGACGCCGAGCCATTGCAGCGCCGCTGGCCCGGTCATGGTCGCGACAGGAGACTGATGCCGTGAAGGAACGCGTTCTGCAATGGCTGCGCGGCAGCCACAATTCGGTCCGCTTCCGCTTCCTCGGGCTGCCGAAATACTGGCTGACCTATCTCTTCCAGTACCGCCTGCGCGGGCGCAGTTGGATCGAGTTCTACGGTGACCGCCTCGACGGGTTCGTCGACATCGAAAAACCGCTGCCCGAAGGCTATGCCGCGCGCGGCGAGGTGTTCTTCGCCTATATCCGAAAACACGACCTCGAACCGCACCACCGATTCCTCGACTACGGCTGCGGCTTCCTGCGGACCGCGCTGCCGGTCATTCGCCATCTGACCGAGGGCCGCTATGTCGGCGTCGATATCTCGGCCCAGCGAATCGCCCGCGGCCGCCGCTATCTGCGCAGCAACGGGATCGAGGACGACGCCTACGAGGTCCATGTCGTCGAGGATTGCAAGCTGCGCGAGCTTGAGGGCCAACGTTTCGACTTCGTCTGGGCCATGTCGGTAATCAACCACATGCCAGAGGAAGACATCCAGATCATGCTGCGCGCGCTGCGGCCGCTGATGGCACCGGGCGGCCGGTTCCTCTTCGTCTTCAACGAAGGCGAGACGACCCGGCGCTGGCGCATGAAGGACTGGTGGTATCCGGTCTCCGATGTCCGCCGCTGGTGCGAGGAAGCCGGCTTCGGCTTCGAGATCCTGCCGGATTATGAGGAGCCGGAAGGGTATACCCGCATGGCCCAGTTGACCGTGCCCCCGGCGCAAAGCAACGCCGCCAAGACGGCCTTGATCCGATGACCGCGCGACAGGACAGCACCGCGGGGCAGATCGATCCGGTCGTCTGCACCTGCGTCGATCTGACCGAGGGGCAGCTGCGGGCGGAGATCGCGGAAAACCCGGCGCTCGGCTTCGACGATATCCTCCAGCGGACGGGTGCCGGCACGACCTGCACCGCCTGCCTGCTCGACCTCGAATACATTTTCAGCCGAGCGGAGCGCGGGCCGGCGGCCGGCGTTCATGGCCGTGGCGGCGGCGCCAAGGCCGAGGCCGCGCATCTCGGCGTCAAGCAGCGCCTTTACGCCCTGATCGACGGACTTGCGCCGAAAGTGCCCTATCGGCTTGCCAACACCCTCCCCGTGCTGGCCCTACCCGGCCTGCGGCAGTTCGTCTGTGTGGCCAATGACAGCCTTCTCTATCGCGGCGCGGAGAGCGCTCCGCCCACCCGGGTCGAACTGCGGGTGCGCGACGCGAACGGCATTCTGCGCCATCGCGCGAGCCACCGGGTCGAGTCCGGCGACGGCCTGCGGGTTGAGGTCGGCCGGTTCGTGACCCCGCATGACCCCACCGATCCGGCGCGGCCTGCGATCGGCAGCGTCGAAATCCTGCGACGCGCGGCACACCCCGGCATCCGCGGCACCACCCGGCCCCAGATCGTCATCGAGGCCAAAGCGGGCTGCTGTGCTGTTCACGGCCAAGCGGCGCATGTCACGGCCGCACCCTACTGGTTCACCTTTCTGCATCGCCCTGCCGAGGAGCGTTGCTTCGTCAGCGTCGTCAACGTGTCCGGCGGAACGCTCAGGGGCAGAGTCCGCTATCCCCTGGGCATCGAGGGCCGGACGCCCGAGGACCATCCGATCGAGGTGCCGGCCAACGGCGCGCATCTCCACGAGTTGCACTTCGACCCGGAGTCCGTACAGAGCGATCGGCCAATTTCCCTGAACATCCATTTCGATGGACTGCACAAAGCGCATTTCCTATGTGCGAGTCCGAGCCTGGACCGATTCTCGATCGATCATCTTTGATGCCCTCTCCATTCACACGCCGATCATGTACAACTATTTGATCCCCAGCATCGCGTCGCTGCCCCAGGGCTACGACTGCACCTTCACCGTCGCCGACGACGCGATCGCGGGCCGCCTCGCGGACGGCGCCGGGAAGGTCCTCCGGCGCACCGAGGTCTTTGTCGAAGGCGAGGCGATCGAGGCCGAGACCGCTATTCTGTCCTTCGAGGACGGGGAGCTCGCGGCCGGCGAGAACGAGCCGCTTCATTGGCGCGGGGCGGGCCGCGACGACATCGCGCATCCCGGCTATCTTGAGATTTCCTACGAAGCGGCGGATGGCGAGCCCTGCTTCGCGACCAATCGTCCGATCACGCCCTACGCGATCTATACGGCGCCCGGCCGCAAGGCGTTCTTCTCCGACAATTCGCAGAAATTCAGCAATCCGGTCGTGATCGCCCAGATCGCTCGTTTCGGCGAATATGTCGACGGCTATCCGGTGGTCAACATCGATCGCGAGCGCGATTACGGCGAATCGCTCGTGTTGATCAACCCATACAAGAAGCCGGTGCTCGCCCGGATCCAGGCCCATGACGGCCGCGACACCGGGCGGGTCCGCGTCCCGGCCATGGCGGCGAGGCGGATCGATCTGTCGACCCTGTTGGCACCCGACGAAACGCGCTGGGCCGGGCGGATTCAGATGACCGCGAACAACCGCCTGGTCGTCTACAACGTCAAGCATTCGCTCGCCGATCCCACGGTGATCAGCGACCACGAGCATATGGACCCATTCCGCAGCGATCCGACCCACCTGCCCGCCAGCCAGCGCCTGCGCCTGGCGATCGGCGGTTGGCTGCAGCAGGTCCGCGCCGTCGCGGGCGCCAAGCGCTTGGGCCGATGATCGACGGCGGCGTTTTCCTCGGCCGCGACCCGACGATCGAAGTCGGGCTGAAGCGCGACGCCCTGTTGACCAAGCTCACCGCCTACGGCGCGGGCCGAGCCTTGGCGGCGAGTTTCCGTGCCGTCTATTACGACACGCGCGAGGGCAATGACGAGATGCGCGACGCCGCCGCGGAGTCAGGCGGCCGGCTGCTGCCCATGGCGGCGGTCAACCTGGGCGGCTACGACCCGCACGGCGTCTATCTCGCCGACCTCAAGGACCAGGGCTTTGTCGCCCTCGGCCTGTTTCCCGCCATGCAGAACTGGACCTGGGCGGGCTATGCGGCAACCAAGCTGGCCGAGCAGGCTGCGGATCTGGGCCTGCCCATTCAGGCCGCGGTGCACGACGCGGGCGAGATGCAGGCGGCGATACGCGCCCTGGCGCCCGCGGGAACGACCGTTCTGATCCGCTGGATGAAGGGCACGGGCTACAACAACCTGCCCGACATGATCGCGGCCGCCGAGGACTTCCCGAATCTGATCTTCGACGTCTCGACCGTGACCCAGGCGGGGGGAATCGAATTCCTCGCCGCGCGGACCGGAGCCGACAGGCTCTATTTCGCCTCAAACATGCCGCTGACTCTGGAGGGCGCGCCCTATTTCATGGTCTACGGCGCCGATCTATCGCCCGGCGACAGACTGCTGCTGGAGGGCGGCACCCTGGCCCGGGCCTTGAAGCTGCCGGCAGACGACGCGCCCGCCGAGCCGCATCCGCGCTGGGACCAGTTCCGCGACCGGCCCAAGATCGACAACCATTGGCACACCGGAACCTGGAACCTGATCGAGCCGCGCCTGTCCTTCGAGGCGATGAGCGAGGATTTCGACCGCTACCATTTCGATCTCGTCTGCTCCTCCTCGATCCGCGCGCTCAACTACGAAATCCGCGAGGGCAACGCCGAAACCCTGGCCCATGTCGAGCACGATTCCCGCGTGCGCGGCCTGGTCGTCGTGAATCCCTATCAGATCGAGGCGACCCTGGCCGAGATCGAGAAATACAAGGACGATCCGCGCTTCGTCGGCCTCAAGACGATCCAGGACTATTTCCAGGACCACGACTACCTGAGCCTGGACGATCCGCGTTACGCGCCGATCCTGGAGGCCGCGGCGGCCCTGGGTTGGCCGGTGATGGCCCATCCGCCGGGCATCGCCGAGGTCGCGCCCCGCTATCCCAGCATCAACTTCATCTCGGCCCATTCGACCTGGAATTTCTGGCGCTACGCCCAGCACCCCAACGTCTATTTCGACGTGGCGACGAGCACGGCACTGCGCCGCCAGGTCGACCTGGAGCGGCTGCTGGCGACGGTCGGCGAAGACCGCATCCTCTATTCCTCCGACGCCCAGCTGATGAGCCCGGCCTGGACCCTGGGCAAGCTGGCCAGCGTCGACCTGGGCGAGGCGGCCTACGACAAGTTGTTCACCAAGAACCTCTACCGCGCCTTCCCGCGCTTGCGCGGGGCCGGGGCGTGAGCGGCGCGGCGATGGCCGACCAACCGCCCTTCCTGGCGGGCGAGCGCGTGGCGCTGCACGCCTTGACCCGCGACGACGCAAGTCCGGAATACCTAGCCTGGCTGAACGATCCCGAGGTGCTGCGCTATCGCGGCAACAAATCCTATCCCTCGCGCATGGATGACCTGCTGGCCTATATCGAGTCGATCCCGGCGCGGGGCGATCTGGTGCTGGCCGTCTGCCAGATCGAGAGCGGCCGCCATATCGGCAATATTTCGCTGAACTCCATCCAATGGGCCCATGGCAGCGCCGAGCTTTCAATCATGCTGGGCGCGCGCGACGTCTGGGGCGGCGGCTATGGCAGCGAGGCCATGGCCCTGGTCACCCGCCACGGTTTCGAAGCGATGGGCCTCCACCGGCTCTGGGCGGAATCGCCAAACCCGGCCTTCAACGCCGTGGTCGAGAAACAGGGCTGGACGCGTGAAGGGATCAAACGCGAGGCCTTCGTGCTGGACGGCAAGCGCATCGATTTCGTCTGCTGGTCCCTGCTGGCGCCCGAGTATTTGGCCCTTCACGCGGCCGACGATCCCGAGCGATGATCGCGGTCGTCGGCTACGGCATGGGCAACGTGCAATCCGTGGTGAACGCGCTGGACCATATCGGCGCGCCCAATGCGGTCACCGAAGACCCCAGAGCGCTGTCCAAGGCCGACCGGATTCTGCTGCCCGGAGTGGGCGCCTTCCGCCGGGCGATGGAACGACTCGAGAAGACGGGTTTTGCGGCGGCCCTGCGCGCCGGCGCGGCGGCCGGCACGCCGATCCTGGGCATCTGCCTGGGCATGCAGCTTTTGGCGACGACGGGCACCGAGTTCGGCGAGACTCCGGGCCTCGGCCTGGTCCCCGGCCGGGTCGAGCGCATCCCCGCGGGCGAGGCCTGGCGCCTGCCCCATATGGGCTGGAACGATCTGGACCTGCGGCGCGACGATCCGCTGCTCGCCGGATTGGACGGGCAGGGCGACACCGCCTGCTACTTCGTCCACAGCTATCACCTGGTGCCCGACGACGAGGGCGCGATCAGCGCGACCTGCGACTACGGCACGCCGGTGACGGCGACGATCTCAGCCGGTTCGGTCTATGGCGCGCAGTTCCATCCCGAGAAGAGCCAGGCGGTCGGCCTGGCCATTCTGGCCAACTTCGCCGCCCTGTAGCGCCGTGCTCAAGATTCGAGTCATCCCCGTGCTGTTCCTGATGAACGGCCTGATCGTGCGCAGCGAGGGCTTCGCCAAGTTCCAGATCATCGGCAACCCGATCGACGAGCTGGAGCGCTATTCCCACTGGCTGGCGGACGAACTGGTCTATGTCGACATCACCCGCGAGGGAGGCCACGACATCCGGCGCGAGGACCACCGGGTCAAAAGCGCGGGCGACGACATCCTGGCAATCCTGCGTCAGATCGCGCGGAGCTGCTTCATGCCCCTGACCTTCGGCGGCCGCATCAACAGCCTGGAGCAAGTCGACGCCTTCATCCGCAACGGCGCCGACAAGGTGCTGATCAACACGGCGGCCCACCGCAATCCCGCCCTGGTGACCGAAGTGGCGGAGACCCACGGAAGCCAGGCGATGGTGGCGGGCATCGACGTCAAACGGATCGACGGCGCGCCGGTCGTCCATATCGACCAAGGCCGGACGGCGGTGGCGGACGGGCTGGCCGACTATGCGCGCCGCCTCGAATCCCTCGGCGCGGGCGAGATTCTGGTGAACTCGATCGACCGCGACGGCGCAGCCGAAGGCTACGATCTCGCCGCCCTGCGCATCGTGGCGGAGGCCGTATCGATCCCGGTCGTCGCCTGCGGCGGGGTCGGCGGATTCGGCGATTTCTGCGAGGCGGTGGACGAGGCGGGCGCGAGCGCGGTCGCGGCCGGCAACGTCTTCCACTTCACCGAACACTCCTACAAGCGCGCCAAGCGCACCATGCGCAATCGCGGCCTCGCGGTGCGCTACCCCTATCCCAGTTGAATGCGAAGACGGGCGGTCTGCCGATCATGAACACGCGAACAGAGCCGGGACAGTTGACCAAGGGCGCCGAAGGCGATGCCCAGGGAATGGAGCCGCGCATCCGTCCGCCACGCATGCAGTACTGCACGCGCTGCGTCTATCCGGCGGCGGCAGCCACGCCCCTGACCTTCGACGAGAACGGCGTGTGCAGCGGCTGCCGCACCCATGAGGAGCAGAAGGAAGTCGACTGGGCGCGGCGCGAGAAGATGTTCCGCGAGCTGCTGGACGAGCACCGCTCGCCCGACGGCAAGCGTTACGACTGCGTCATCCCCGTCTCCGGCGGCAAGGACAGCTTCTACCAGATCCACCTGCTGAAGGTGGTCTACGGCATGAACCCGCTGCTGGTGACCTATAATGAGAACAACGAGACCGAGGTCGGCAAGCGCAACATCCAGCGCATGAAGGAGGTCTTCGGCTGCGACTACATCAACTTCACCCCCTCCATCGAGGTGCTGAAGAAGATGAACCGCATCGGGTTGCGCAAGATGGGCGACCCGGACATGCACGCCCATCTCGGCATCAACTCGGTGCCCATCCAGATGGCCGTGCTCTACCAGGTGCCGCTGATCATCTGGGGCGAGCACGGCTTCATGAACCTGGGCGGCATGCATTCCTACAAAGACATGGTCGAGTACACCGCGCGCTACCGGAAAGAGCACAATCTGCGCGGCTACGACTGGTACGACTTCGTCGAGGAGGAAGGCATCACCGAGCAGGAGATGCTGTGGGGCAAGTATCCCGATGACGAGGACATCGAACGGGTCGACGTGCGCGGCATCTTCATCTCGAACTATTTCGGCTGGAACCAGAACGAGCACGCCGAACTGATGGTCGAGACATACGGCTTCGAGATAAACCCCGGGCAGTTCGACCGCACCTACAAGCGCGATTCGAACCTCAACAACATCCATGACAACGGCGTCCACGACTATATGAAATGGGTGAAGTTCGGCTACGGCCGGGTGGTCGACCATGTCTGCCGCGATATTCGCAGCGGCACGATGAGCCGCGATGAGGGCATCGACATGGTGCGCCGCTTCGACCATGTGGTGCCGGGCGACATCACCCGCTGGCTCGACTATGTCGAGATGGCCCGCACCGAATTCGAGGAGACCGCCGACGGCTGGCGCGACCCGCGCGTCTGGGTGCGCAACGAGTACGGCCAGTGGGTCAAGGACAACATCTGGGACCACAACTGAACGGCGCCCGGACCTCTCTCTGACCATGATCCTCAAGACCGCACTCCTGTTCCAGGGCGGCAATTTCGTCGGCCGCGAGTATGACCGCGCCCTGCGCGAGGCCGGCCGGCGCCCCGACCTGACGATCGCCGTCGGGCGCATGGCCGAAGCCAGCGCCGCCCGTGAAGTCGCGCGCACCGGCGGGCGCTGGAACCCACCCGCCATTCCGGCCGACGAGACCGTGCGCGAATTTGACTCCCTGGCCGATCCAGGCCTGTGGAGCCTGATCCACGCGCGGGAGATCGACGTGGCGATTCAAGGCGGCCTGGGCATCCTGAAGCCGGACATGCTGGCCGCGCCGCGCATCGGCTTCGTTAACGTCCATCCCGGCGCCCTGCCCGCCTATCGCGGCAACAGCTGCCCGGAATGGGCGCTGCGCGAGGG
>JABIRQ010000029.1 GCA_018699755.1 Rhodospirillaceae bacterium
CGAGGCCCATGCCGATTCGGTCGATCTGGGCGAGGCGATCGCCCAGCAATTGGCGCTTCTGCTCGATCCCTATCCCCGGGCCTCGGCGGCCGGAGAGGACGATGTGGTGGCCGATATGCCGGAGCCGGAAGCCGGTGACGGCGAGACCCGGCAGCCCTTTGCCGAGTCGGAGGCCCTCAAATCCCTGCGCAAGCGCCTCAACTGATCGTCCGACCCCGGCGATGGGGCGGCGATGGGCTGGGGTCTGTCCCTTGTCGCGTGGTATGATATCCGCTAAACAAGCGCGCCCCCGAGGTGGGGTGACCCCAGAGAGAGATCGAGACCGATGGCAGTACCAAAGAAGAAGATATCAAAATCGCGCCGCGACATGCGCCGCGCGCATCATGCGCTCAAGCCGGAAGGCCATATGGAGTGCCAGAACTGCGGCGAGCTGAAGCGCCCGCATCATGTCTGCGCCCAATGCGGCCATTACGGCGACCGGGAGGTCGTGGAAGCCGCCGGAGCTTAGGGGTCCTTGAGAACGAACCCGGTTCGGAGGGAGGGCCGTGCCTGTGAACGCGCCGCTGACGATCGCATTGGATGCCATGGGGGGCGATCAAG
The DNA here is from genome assembly GCA_018699755.1 of Rhodospirillaceae bacterium. Taxonomy (GTDB): domain Bacteria; phylum Pseudomonadota; class Alphaproteobacteria; order CADEGL01; family CADEGL01; genus JABIRQ01. The sequence continues at coordinate 601 of JABIRQ010000029.1, forward strand.
CACCGAAGATGGTGGTTCGCGGCGCGAACATCGCGAAAGAGCGCCATCCCAACGTCCATTTCCTGCTTTTCGGGGATCAGGAAAAGCTCGAACGTCTGGTCAAGCGGCGTCGGCGGCTGCGCAAGCACGTGACGATCTGCCATGCCGAGCAGGTGGTCGCGAGCGACGCCAAGCCCGCCGCAGCCCTGCGCGGCGGCCGCGATACGAGCATGCGGCGGGCAATCGACGCCGTGGCGAAGGGCGAGGCGGCCGGCGTGGTCTCCGCCGGCAATACCGGGGCCTTGATGGCAATGGCGAAGCTTGTCCTCAAGACCTTGCCGGGCATCGACCGACCGGCGATCACCGCCTTCTTCCCGACCTTGCTGGGCGAAAGCGTGATGCTCGACCTGGGCGCCAATATCGACTGCGACCCCAACAACCTCGTGGAATTCGCCCTGATGGGGCAGCTTTTCTCGCGCACGGTCCTGGGGCTGGTCGAGCCGACGGTCGGCCTGCTCAATGTCGGCTCGGAAGACATGAAGGGACATCAGGAGCTGAAGGACGCCCACGCCCTGCTGCGTTCGGACGCGATCCCGGTCAATTACCACGGATTTATCGAGGGCGACGACATCGCGGCGGGGACGGTCGACGTGATCGTGACCGACGGGTTCACGGGCAATGTCGCGCTCAAGAGCGCCGAAGGCACGGCCCGCCTCGTCACCCAGTTTTTGCGCGAGACGTTCAAGAGCTCGATCGCCAGCCGCATCGGCTATCTCTTCGCCCGCCGCGCCTTCACCAAATTCCGCGTGCGCATCGATCCCCGGCGCTACAACGGGGCGATGTTCCTGGGGCTCAACGGCATCGTCGTGAAGAGCCATGGCGGCACCGACGCGATCGGTTTCGCCAACGCCATCGGCGTGGCCGTCGACCTGGTGGCCGGCGGCTTCAACGACCGCATCAAGGACGAGTTCGACCGGATCGAAGCGCCCGAGACGGAGCCCGCCGCCGCCCAGGCTGCCGTCTAGCTTTCGCTCACCCGGTATGGGGTATGTAAGCGAAGATGAGGGAATAGGCGCATCCCTTTGGAATTGACGGATTTCTGAAGCCGAGGTACGGTTCCAAAATAAGGGGTTTCAGGGGGGGGCCAGATGGCCGGAAACACGGTCACCCGTGCGCAACTGAGTGAGGCTGTCTACCAGGAAGTCGGGCTGTCGCGGCATGAGAGTGCGCAACTCGTCGAGTCTGTCCTGGGCCGTATCGCCGATGCGCTGACGGACGGCGAATCGGTCAAGATCTCCTCCTTCGGCAGCTTCTCGGTTCGTCAGAAAGGTCAGCGCGTTGGGCGCAACCCGAAGACCGGGGCCGAGGTGCCGATCCTGCCGCGCAAGGTGCTGGTCTTCCGCGCCAGCCATGTCCTCAAGAACCGGATCAACGATTTGCTCGGCCGCGGCGGCGCGCGCCGCGAGGGTGAAGACTGAGCATGGCCGACGCCGGCAACAGCGCGGCCCTCTCCTCACGACCGGCGGAAACCCGTCGGGTCCGCAAGTCGAAAAGCGCGTTCCGCACCATCAGCGAAGTCGCCGGTACCCTGGACGTGCCGCAGCACGTGCTGCGCTTCTGGGAGACCAAGTTCAGCCAAGTCCGGCCCATGAAGCGGGGCGGCGGGCGGCGCTACTACCGCCCCGAGGATATCGACCTCCTGCGCAGCATCCGCAATCTGCTCTACGACGAGGGCTACACCATCAAGGGGGTGCAGAAGCTCCTCCGCGACGGCGGCGTGCGAAGCGTGCGCGAGGGCGGAGACGATCCCGTGCCCTCGGCCCCCAAGCGGCCGACCCCGGTCGGCGAGACCGGCTTGAGCGCGACCCAGGCCCGTGAAGTCCGCGGCCTGCTCGACGATCTGACCGAGTTGCGCGACCGCTTGCGCGGCCTCGCGCGCTAATACGCTTTTCCGTCTTTTCCGATCTTGGCCGCCCGCCTTGCCCCACTTGTCTTGCGGGGCCTTCGGCACGCGGGCTATAGTCCGCGCCCTGTCGGAGCGTAGCGCAGCCTGGTAGCGCACTTGACTGGGGGTCAAGGGGTCGTGGGTTCGAATCCCGCCGCTCCGACCATTTCATCGAAGAGATGGAAGCGTCGAAGACACGGGCGAAGAAACGGGGCCGTCGCGCGCGGTCCCGTTTTTCGTTTTCGGTGCTGGCCTATCGGTTGGTCAGGCGGGCGAGGCGGCTGGCCTGGCCCGGATTGACGGCGAGCCTGGGCAGCTTGCCGGCCAGCATGTCGCGCACCTGGTCGACGGTTTCGAACGCCTGGTGGTCCGAAGCCTCGCGCGTCAGGCCGGCGACATGGGGCACGGCGACCACGTTGGGCAGCTTGGCCAAGGCCAGACTCGGCTGCTGGTCGATGCCCAGGCCGACATCGAGTCCGGCCCCGGCGATGCCGCCGGATGTCAGCGCCTCCTCCAGGGCCTCTTCGTCGACCAGGATGCCGCGCGAGATGTTGATGAAATAGGCGTCCGAACGCATCTTCGCGAAGGCGTCGCGGTTCATCATCCGCTCGGTTTCCGGCGTCGCATAGGCGGCGCAGATCACGAAATCCGGCTCCGACAGCACGGTATCCAGGTCGGCCTGGCGGACCCGCCCGTCGACGATGCGCTTGTAGGGGTCGTAAGCCGAGACCGCCATCTTGAAGGCCAGGGCCAGTTCGCCGATGCGCCGCCCAATGGCGCCGTAGCCGATCACCCCGACCGAGGCGCCGGCGAGCTGGCGGGTCATGACCATCGGCTGATGGGCCTCGCCCGCCTTGTAGAGCCGGTCTCCGGCCGCCAGGCGGCGCGCGAGCATGAGCATCAGACCCAGCGCGGTCTCGGCGACCGCGTCGTCGTAGCCCTGGCTGCAGGGCGCGACCAGCACGCCGTTGCGCGAGGCGGCGGCGATATCGACGTTGCGGATATCGACCGCGCAGCGCAGGAAGGCGCAGAGGTTCGGCAGCCGGTCGAAGAGTTCGGGGTCGCCGGGGGCCAAGCGGTCGGAGACGATGATCTCGCAATCCTTGGCCGCCTCGATGAGGGCCTCGCCCGCCAGGGGCTCGTCCGTGCCGTTGACCCGGACCTCGCCCAGTTCGCGCATCCGGTCCACGGCCTCGTGGTTGTAGAAATTTTCGAGCAGGTCGTTGTTGTGGGTGATCAGGATGCGGACCATGGCCCTGGGTGCCTCCGTTTCGGCGAGGGGATCGAGACGAGCAAACTATAGGCGCCCGACCGGCGCGGGAAGGGAGCCATCGAGGGCGAATGTATCGAGACTAAAACCATAAATGCTATAAATAATTCAATAGGGTAATTTTATTTCTTAATCTAAATTCTTAGTAAAAATCTATGGCGCTCTACCGGATGGGCAGTCAGAATGGCGCTCGACGACACAATCGCGACGGGACGGGACATGAGCATCGAAGAGAAGATCGCGGATTTGGGGCTGGAGCTGCCGAACCTCGAGGCTGAGTACGCCCAGAACAAGGCCGGCGCCAGCTTCATCTCCCACTACGCCGTGGGCAACGTCCTCTACCTCTCGGGCACGGTGCCCAAGAAGGGCGGCCAGCCGCATCTGACCGGCCTGCTCGGCCAGGACCTGACCGTCGACCAGGGCTACGAGGCGGCGCGCTACGCCGCGCTGACCAGCCTGTCGGCGGCTAAGTTCGCGCTCGGCGAGCTCGATCGCATCCAGCGCGTGCTCCACGTCCTGGGCTTCGTCAACTCCGCGCCCGGCTTCTGCGACCAGCCGCGCGTGATCAACGGCTGCACCGACCTGCTGGTCGAACTGTTCGGCGCGGCCGGCAAGCCGACCCGGGCGGCCATCGGCTGCCAGGGCCTGGCGGCGAACCACTCGGTCGAGGTCGTATTCACCTTGCTGTTCGACGGCGGCGAGATCCGCGCCCCACTGGAGCGCGATCAGGCCGGCCGCGGGCAGTAGCGCGGGCGGCAAGGGGAGGGGGGCGCGATGAAGATGAATCGGTCGCTCCACACCGTCCTGCTGGCCGCGATCCTGGCCCTTCTGTCGGCTTGCCAGGACGCGGACGCGCCGCCCGATGGCATGGAACTGCCCGCGCCCTTGTCCTTCGACGAGAACCCGGTTGTCGCCAAGGACTGCCGGGAGGGCGACGGCACCGGCATTGTCGTCATGCGCGAGGGCGACAAGAACCGGCTTTACCTTGTGGTCGACCTGGCGGCCGGCACGAGCGGCGCGCCGATCCAGCCGCCGCCGATGCTTGTCGCGCGGCCGGTCGGCGAGGCGTTCGAGGGCAAGGTCGTGCATTGCCAGCTCGACACCGTCGAGACTGGGAACGGCCCCCGCAAGCGCCTGGTCGTGGTGGCGGAGGAGGGCACGCCGCCGAATGTCACGACCGCCATCCATACCTTCGACGAACAGGGTGCCCTGGCCGCGACCGTGCGCAAGCCGGGGGCGTTCAACACGGCGACCCGCAATCCCGCGAATTCGGAGAAGCTGTTCACCACCCTGGTCGGCACGGGCCAGCACTGGGTCGTGGTCGATCTGACGGACGGCGGGAAGCAGCGCGAATCGCGCACCGGCCTGGGCCGCGACGACGTGCTGGTCGATGTCGAGACGGTCGGCGAGCACACGGTGGTGATCCAGCGCTGGCGCGGCGGCATCTGGATCCGCATCCGGGTCTTCGGCCCCGACGGCACCCTGCTCCACGCCCTCGACATGCCCGGCCTGTTCCGTGGCGGGCTGGACAACGGCCGGAACCTGAAGGCGATCGTGACCGAGCACGAGGGCACGGTGTACCAGGACCTGGTCGAGGTCGTGACGGGGACCTGGAGCAAACCCTTCGTCGGGGGCCTGCCCCAGAACGGCCTGACCGGGACGCACCGGCACCTGCAGCACGACACCGTCGGCGGCGAGGACCGCTTTGTCGAGATCGTCTACGACCCGGGCCGCAAGGAGACCACGGTGCGCATCCTCGACGGCCAGGGCCGGATCCGGGGCACCCATGTCCATGCCGGGGATTTCAAGGGCGCGGTCGCGGCCGGCGGGCGCAAGGTCGTGGCGATCGAGCGGCCGGGGCAGACCGACGCCGCCACGATCGACCTGGCCAGCGGCAACCAATGCGCCATCTTCGGCCTGCCCGGCGCCTATGGCGGGCTCGGCCACGATCCGGCGAGCAACCGTTTCCGCCTGACCGCCGGCGGCCGCACCGAGGACGTGCCGGGCTGTTAGCGCGAAACCGCGCGGATTTCGCGCGAAATGGGATGCTTTGCGCGGCATTGCGCGGAAAGCGTCCGGATTTCGCGGGCGCAAACCCTTGGATCGCCTGCGAAATTCCGGACGGTCAAAGGGTTGCGCGGCGACAAAACCCGGATTGTTGGCAATTGTTGACATGGCGGTCCCCACGGCGACCGGTATATATTGTTCTATTTTTGTTCTATTCAAGAGGAGGCGACAGCGCCTCGCCGCCCACTCACTCCCGCGTTGCGTAGAACTGGGCGGTCCAGGTGCCGCCGCTTTCGGTGCGGCCGAACATCCATTCGCCGCCGGGGGAGAGCTGCATCGGGTATTTGTCCAGTGCGACGACGCCCTCCGGGTCGTCTTCGGCGTAGCC
>JABIRQ010000070.1 GCA_018699755.1 Rhodospirillaceae bacterium
ACGCATCGCCGAGATCGTGCGCGAAAAGATCGTCGAGGGCATCGCCGATCTGCGCGACGAATCGGACCGCGACGGCGTGCGCGTGGTGATCGAACTGCGCCGCGACGCCAACCCGGACGTGGTGCTGGCCCAGCTCTATCGTTATTCGCCGCTGCAAAGCTCCTTCGGCGTCAATTCGCTGGCGCTCAACGGCGGCCGGCCGGAGACGATGAATCTCAAGCAGATCATCGAGGCCTTCCTGCGCTTTCGCGAGGAGGTCATCACCCGGCGCACGGTCTTCGAACTCAAGAAGGCGCGCGACCGCGCCCATATCCTGGTCGGCCTCGCCGTCGCGGTCGCCAATCTCGACGCCATCATCGTGGTCATCCGCAAGTCGAAGGACCCGGCCGAGGCCCGCGCCAAGTTGACCGAGAATCCCTGGCCAGCCAAGGACGTGGCGCCCCTGATCGCGCGGATCGACGAGCCAGGCGAGGCCTTGAAGGACGACGCGTATCTGCTCTCGGATATCCAAGCCCGGGCGATCCTGGACCTGCGTCTGCATCGCCTGACGGCGCTGGAGCGGGACAAGATCGCCGATGAGTTGGACGGCCTGGTCGCGCGCATCACCGAGTATCTCGAAATCCTGGCCAGCCGGGAAAAGCTGCTGAAGTTGTTGCGCGACGAGTTGCTAGTGGTGCGTGAGAAATTCGCGGACCCGCGGCGCACGACCCTGGAGGACCAGGAGTTCGACCTCGATATCGAGGAACTGATCCAGCGCGAGGACATGGTCGTCACGGTCACCCAGGGCGGCTACGTCAAGCGCGTGCCGCTCTCGACCTATCGCGCCCAGAAGCGCGGGGGCAAGGGCCGCACGGGCATGGCGACCCGGGACGAGGATTTCGTCACCCAGGTCTTCGTGGTCAACACGCACACCCCGGTGCTGTTCTTCTCGTCGCGCGGCATGGTCTACAAGATGAAGGTCTACCGCCTACCCCTGGGTAGTCCCCAGGCGCGCGGCAAAGCCCTGGTCAATCTGTTCCCGCTGGAGGAGGGGGAGGTCATCTCGACCCTCATGCCCCTGCCCGAGGACGAGGAGAGATGGAAGGACTTCTTCGTCATCTTCGCCACGCGCACGGGCAATGTCCGGCGCAACAGCCTGGACGACTTCGTCGAGGTCCGGGCCAACGGCAAGATCGCCATGAAGCTCGACGACGGCGACGCCTTGGTCAGCGTCCAGCCCTGCATCGACGAACAGGACGTGCTGCTGGCGACCCGCCTGGGGCGCTGCATCCGCTTCGCCGCCTCCCAGGTGCGCCTGTTCAAAGGCCGCAACTCGGTCGGCGTGCGCGGTATCCGCCTGGCCGAGGGCGACGAAGTCATCTCCATGTCGATCCTGAACCACGGCGCCTTTGCGACGGCCGAGCGCGACGCCTATTTCCGGCGCGTGCGGGCCGAGGACCTGGCTGAAGACGAGAACGGGGCCGAAGACGAGAACGGGGCCGAAGACGAGAACGGGGCCGAAGACGAGAACGGGGCCGAAGACGTCGTCGAAGCGGACGAGGACGGCGCGGAGGAGGCGGCGGACGAGGCTTTCCTGCTCGACGATGCGCGCTTCGAGATCATGGCCGGGGGCGAGGAATTCGTGCTGACCGTCGCGTCCAATGGGTTCGGCAAGCGGACCAGCGCCTACGACTACCGGATCACCCGGCGCGGCGGAAAGGGCATCGATCTGATGCGCCTGCGGACGGAGGAGGCCGAAGTCGTCGCCGCTTTCCGCGTGACGCCGGGCGACGAACTGGTGATGACCACCGACGGCGGCCAGATCATCCGCATGCCGGTCGACGATATCCGCATCGCCCGGCGCGCGACCCGCGGCGTCACCCTGTTCCGGGTGGCCGAGGACGAGCGCGTCGTCTCGGTCGCGCGCCTGCGCGACGACGCGGAAGAAGGCGACGAAGAAGATGGTGTCGAGGAGGCCGGCAGCGCGGAGGAGGGCGTCGAGAACGGCGACGCGGCGGCCGGCGACGAAAGGCCCGAGGATGGCGAGGATGCCGCCGGGCCCGATGCGGACACCGAGGACTAGGCCGGAAACAAGCTCGGTTGGAGAGGCCGCGCGCCGCGCGGTATAAGGGCGCGCGCATTCAGGAGAGAGCCATGGCACCCCCGCTCGTCGGCCTGTATCCGGGCAGTTTCGACCCGATCACCAACGGCCATACCGACGTCATCAAGCGCGCGTCCAAGATCTGCGACCGCTTGGTCGTCGGCGTCGCGATCAACACGGGCAAGGACCCGATGTTCACGATCGATGAACGCGTCGAGATCGTGAAGGAGGAAATTCACGCCCAGGATCACGGTATCGAGGCCCGGGTCGAGGTGCTCGCTTTTCGGGGCCTGCTCATGCATTACGCCCGCGAGGTCGGGGCCCGAATCGTCGTGCGTGGCCTGCGCGCAGTGACCGATTTCGACTACGAGTTCCAGATGACCGGCATGAACGCGCGCCTGGACCCGGATATCGAAACCGTCTTCCTGATGGCGTCGGAAAAGCACCAGTTCATCTCGTCGCGCCTGGTCAAGGAAGTCGGCGTGCTGGGCGGCGACGTCCGCCCCTTCGTCTCCTCACGCGTGGCGGAGCATCTCGTCAAGCGTATCGCCGAACGCGAGGCAGCGAAAACAGGCGCCTCGTAAGGCGCCTCGTTACGCTTCCAATCCCCGCATCATGCGGCGATACAGCCTGTGGGTGACGCGATCGAAGCCGAGGGTGGCCAGGACCGCGCAGGGCAGGATGGTCGTGCGGTACAGGCGGTGCAGGGCGCGGGCACCGGGTTCCGCGGCGAGGTGTGCGGCGAGGGCGGGGGCTCTGGCGTAGTACTTGGCGATTTCGGCTCGGCCTTCGACCGTGCGCATCATGTATCGGTCGCGGAAGCGGCGCAGGGCGCGCAGTTCGAAACAATCGTCGGGCAAGCCGACGACCCCGCAGGCCGCGGTGGTCAGGAAGCAGTCTTCGAATTCGTCGTATTCGCATTTTCCGGCATCTTCCAGCGCGATGGCGTTCGCGCGCTGCCGCTCCATCAGGTCGAGGGCGTCGGCGAAGCCGAAGGAATCGATGGTGTAGGACTCAGTGCTGTCGTCTTCGTAGGTCGCGTCGACCGTAAGATCGCTGCCGTCGCTCAAGGCGTTGACGACCCTCACTTCCTCGCCACCGAACGATTCGAACCAGTCGTCGAAATCGATGTCGTAGTCGTAGATATAGGTGCCGAGCGATTCGCCGCCGCGCCGGATATCGGCCCCATAGGCCTTGGCGAAGGTGAGACTGAAAGAGCCGTCGTCGAAATCGAAATAGACCTTGAACGTCTCGCCACCCGAGGCCACCTCGCGAGCAACCGAACCCCACTGGCGCGTGCCCACGACGGTCCAGGAGCCGTAGGTTCCTGTCTGCGTGCAGTCCGGCAGCGCATCTTGCGCCCGCGCGCCGCGGGTTAAGAGGGCGGCCGGCAAGCCAATGCCGAGCAGGGCGAGCAGACGGCGTCGGGGCAAGTTGGTTCGGGCCGGGGCGGTCGATGTCCGAGCAGTTGCGGAGGGCATGGTTCTCCTTTCCGGGACGAGGGAGCGGCGGCGGCGAAGAACAGGGTGAAATGGCGACGGCCGCATGTCGGGTCCGCGCTGCTTGCCGTGGTGTCCGGACCCGATGGCGCGGACGCAAGCAGTCTAGCGGCGCCCGTCCGCGACCGGCAACCCAGCCCGGCACAGCGCCTCACTCGGCGCGCTTGTCGCCCGTGATCATGGCGCAGACCAGATTTTCGCGGTGGACCAGACTGGCGATCAGTACGCCGCCGAGATGCAGCAGGACGAGGACGAAGACGAGGGTTGCGACCGTCTCATGCACGGCCTCCCAAACGGTTTCGCCGCGATCGGCGCCTGTGCCGCTTTCGCGCGAATCGCTGACCAGGACGAGGCCGGCATCGGTCGCAGAGCCGGCGGCGGCCGGCTCATCGATCCGGCGGGCGGCGAGCGGGCCACGGCCTTCTTCGATCGCGTAGGTTTCCATCCCCGACCAGACGGTTACGGC
>JABIRQ010000118.1 GCA_018699755.1 Rhodospirillaceae bacterium
CGACCACAGCGACGACATCGTGATCCTCGAGCGCGAGGATCAGCCCGGCTATCACAGCACCGGGCGCTCGGCGGCGGTCTATACCGAGAATTACGGCCCGCGCATCATGCGCGTCATGTCCAAGGTCAGCGGACCGTTCCTGCGCAAGCCGCCGGCCGGCTTCTCCGATGTGCCGCTGCTCCACGACATGGGCGTGGTCTTCGTCGGCCGCGAGGATCAGAAGGACTCCATGGCGGCCCTGCTGGGCGAGCTGCAGGAGCTGTCCGACACGATTCACGAAATCAGTGCCGACGAGGCGGTCAAGGCCAGCCCGCCCCTCAAGCGCGACTACATCGCCGTCGCCGCCCACGACCCGGCGACCGCGAACATGGACGTCAACGCCATCCATATGGGCTATCTCAAGAAGGCGCGGGCGACCGGCACGACCCTGGTGACCGAGGCCGAGGTCACCGGCCTGGAGCGCAAGGGCGGGTTGTGGCACGTGCGCACCGCCAAGGCCGGTGATTTCGCCGCCCCCGTCGTCATCAACGCGGCCGGTGCCTGGGCCGACCCGGTGGCCGAGATGGCCGGCGCGCGGACCATCGGCCTGCAGCCCAAGCGGCGCACGGCCATCGTCTTCGACCCGCCGGCCGGCGCGGATATCACCAAATGGGCGGCCGGCGCCGATTGCGAAGAGCAGTGGTACTACAAGCCCGAGGCCGGCCAGGTCCTGGGCTCGCCCGCCGACGAGACCCCGGTGCCGCCCCAGGACATCCAGCCCGACGAGATGGACATCGCCCTGGTCGCCGACCGGATCCAGACCGCGACCAGCATGGAGATCAAGCGCATCAACCGCTCATGGGCGGGGCTGCGCAGCTTCGTCGAGGACAAATGCCCCGTGGTCGGCTTCGCGCCGGATGCCGAGGGCTTCTTCTGGCTGGCCGGTCAGGGCGGCTACGGCATCCAGACGAGCTGGGCCATGGGCCTGACCACGGCCGCCATGGTGCGCGGCCAGGGCGTCCCCGAAGCGATCACCGGCTTCGACGTGACGGAAAAGGACCTGGGCCCGCAGCGTCTCTGGGATTGAGTTTCGGGGCCGGTTTCGGCGAGACTCAGCGCCACGATCGCAGAAACACTAGTTCTCGATTCTTAGCCCCATGCCCGCCGCCAGCGCCTTGTCGTAGGCGACGTTGCCGATGGCCGTGTCCTGGGCGCCCGTGCCGGTCAGGTCGCAGACGATGATCTCGTCCTCGCTCGTGCGGCCCTTCGCGCGGCCCGCCGTGATCTCGCCGATTTCGGTCACCTGGCCTTCGGTCAGGGCGCCGTGCTGCAATTCGCCCATCTTCGAGCATTGGGCCCAGCGGTCGCAGACCACAAGACCGGCCCGGTTCAGGCAGGCCGCTTCCAGCTCCTGCTTGCCGGCGAGGTCGCTGCCCACGGAGGTCACGAGCAGGCCGGGATGCAGCCAATCGGCCATGACCAGAGGCGCTTTCGAGGTCGTCGTTGTCACCACGACCTGGCTCTCGCGCACCAGGGTCTCCATGTCCGGCGCCGCCTCGACACGTACATCCAGGCGTTCAGCCATCTCGGATACGTACGTTTCGACATTCGCCTTGCTGCGGCCCTGGACCAGGATGCGCTCGAAATCGCGCTCGAGTTTCAACGCCTCCATCTGATAGCGCGCCTGGACGCCCGAGCCGATCACCCCGGCCGTCTCGACCTTCGCCGGGGCCAGATGACGGGCCGCGACCGCGCCTGCCGCGCCCGTGCGCAGATCGGTCAGGAAGGCATTGTCGAGCAGCACCGCCTCGACCACGCCCGTCCGGGCCGAGACCAGGACCACGCTGGCCGGGGAATTGGGCAGGCCCTGCTTGTGGTTGTTATAGAAACCGGCCGCGATCTTGACCGCGACCCGGTCAAAGCCGCTGAGAAACGCGCTCTTGATATCGATATCGCCTTCATGCTCGGCGATCTCGATATGCATGATCGGCGGGTTCTCGGCCTTGCCGTCGGCCAAGGCCGTGAAGCAGGCGGCGACGGCGTCCACCGCCTCGCGGTCGACCGCCACGCAGCGGCGCAGCTCCTTCTCCGTCAGGATCACGACGCTCATCGTCCGGCCTCCCCTATCCCAGCGTGTCGAGCCACTCCGCCTGCTCCGTCGCGATCCGGCGCAGACGCTTGGAATCGACATTGGTGCCGCTCAACAGCACGGCGCAATTCTCGCCCAGGCCCTTCGCCTTGCCCGCCAGGATCGCGGCCACGCCCACCGCGCCGCCGCCCTCGACGACGAAATGCTCGCGGTCGAGCAGGAAGGCCATGGCGCGGGCGATCTCCTCCTCGGTCACCAGGATCAGGTCGTCGACCAGGTCGCGCACCAGCCCGAAAGTCCATTTGTTGTCGAGGAAGATGCCGCCGCCCAGACTGTCGGCTAGGCTCTCGACCTCTTCGACCAGGATAGGCTTGCCCGCCTTCTGGCTTTCGTACATCGCCGCGCCCCGGTCCATCGAGACGCCGATCACCTTCGCCCAGGGATTGGCCGCCTTGATCGCGACCGCGATACCGCCGATCAGCCCGCCGCCGGAGACCGGCACCAGCACCGTGTCGACCTGGGGCAGATCCTCGATAATCTCGATGCCCGCCGTGCCCTGGCCGGCGACGATGGCGGGATCGTCGAACGGGTTGACCAGGGTCATGCCCTCGTCCTTCTCCAGCGCGAAAGCGATCTCGGCCGCCTCGTCCTGGCTGCGGCCATGGACCTTCACCTCGCCGCCCAGGGCGCGGATCGCCGGGGTCGTCCGGCGCACGCCGCTGGTGCCGGCCGAGGCGCTGTCGCCCCTGGCCGGGACGGCGGTCCATTACAAGCTGGATATCCTGCAGGCGACCGGCGCCTTCAAGACGCGGGGCGCGGCCA
>JABIRQ010000028.1 GCA_018699755.1 Rhodospirillaceae bacterium
ATGCTGGCCGACGTGCTGGATCACCATGGCGCATTGCTGCCCCACGCGCCGCGCTCGATCCTGCGCCGCCAACTCGCAAAAGCGCGAGACATGGGCTTCGTCTCCAAGATTGGCACGGAACTGGAACTCTATGTCTTCGACGAGCCGGTCGAGGCGATGGCCGAGCGCGATTTCCGCAATCCCAAGACGGCCGGGCGCTACATCCAGGATTATCACATCCTCCAGACGACGCGGGAGGAACCGTTGATCCGGGCCATCCGCAACGCCCTGGACAATGCCGGCATCCCGGTCGAGTTTTCCAAGGGCGAATGGGGTCCGGGCCAGGAAGAGATCAACCTGCGTTACGCCGAAGCGCTGGAGATGTGCGACCGGCACACGCTCTATAAGAACGCGGCGAAAGAGATCGCCCATTTTCAGGGCAAGGCCGTCAGCTTCATGGCCAAATGGCATCACGACATGGCCGGGAATTCCTGCCATATCCACAATTCGCTGTGGAACGCCGAGACGGACGAAGCGGTCATGCACGACTCGGCGGACGCCCACGGCATGTCCAAAACCTTCAAGCACTATCTCGCCGGGCAGATCGCCGCCGTGCGCGACATGACCTATTTCCTCGCGCCGACCGTCAATTCCTACAAGCGGTTCCAGGCCGGCTCCTTCGCGCCGACCAAGGCGGTGTGGAGCGGCGACAACCGCACGGCCGGCTTCCGCCTGGTCGGCCAGGGCCCAGCCCTGCGCGTCGAATGCCGGATTCCCGGCGCGGACGTGAACCCCTATCTGGCCACTGCCGCCCTGGTCGGCGCGGGCCTATACGGCATCGAGAACGAGCTGGAACTCGAATCCATGGTCGAGGGCAACGCCTATCAGCAGAAGGTGCGCGAGATTCCCAAAACCCTGCGCGACGCGATCGCCCTGCTGGACGGCTCGGAAACGATGCGCGCAATCTTCGGCGACGAGGTCGTCGATCACTATGTCCACACCGCCCGGTGGGAGCAGGCCGAGTTCGACCGCGAGGTCACGGACTGGGAATTGAAACGGTATTTCGAGCAGGTCTAGCGCCGCAACGGCGCCCCGATCCCCGCGTTCGAAACCTATTCGCTCTGCATCTTCATCTTGCCGTGGCCGGCGCCCTTCGCGTTCGGCGCCAATACCGTCACCTCGGCATGAACCGGTCCCGCGTGCTCCAGGATCAAGGTCAGCGGAAAGGTCGCGCCTTCCGTCAGAGGCTCGGTCAGGCCGATCAGCATCACATGCAGCCCGCCCGGCGCCATCTTCGCCGTGGCGTCCTCCGGCAGGTCGACCGCCACGAGGGGGCGCATCTTCATGACCCCGTCCACCGTCACATGGGCATGCAGTTCCGCCGTGGCCGCCACCGGGCTTTCCGCGCCGACGATACGGTCGTCTTCGGCGCCCCGGTTCGACAGGGTGACATAGGCCGCGCCGTTGGTCGTTCCGGCCAGGCTCGCCTTGGCCCAGGCCTCGAGCACCTGAATGCCGTCGGCATCATGTGCCGATGCCGATCCATGAAAAACGGCAAGCCCGACCAGAAGCGCCAAGCCGACCGCTTTCGTCACGTTTGAGGGAACTGCCATCGGGTTCTCGTCTCCTGTCGTTGCCCTTCGATCCAGAGGCCGTTACATAGCGCAAAGCGCCGCCAATGCGAATCGGAGTCGTCATGGCCCAACCAGCCACGCCCCCATTTCTTTCGGGCTCCTGGAGCTATCCCACCACCATCCGTTTCGGCGCGGGGCGCATCGCCGAGCTACCCGATGCCTGCAAGACCCTGGGCATGGCCCGGCCGCTCCTCGTCACCGATCCGGGACTTTCGGGGCTTCCGATGGTTGCGAGCGCCCTTCGCCGCAACGAGGATGCGGCCCTGCCGACCGGCCTGTTCAGCGAGGTGCGGGGCAATCCCGTGGGCGCGAATGTCGAGGCGGGGGTCGCCGCCTACCGGACGGGCGGCCATGACGGCGTGATCGCTTTCGGCGGCGGCAGCGCGATGGACGCGGCCAAGGGCATCGCCCTGATGGTCGGCCAGGACCGGCCAATCTGGGACTTCGAGGATATCGGCGACAACTGGACCCGCGCCAATGCCGAGGCCATCGCCCCCATCGTCGCCGTGCCGACCACGGCCGGGACGGGATCGGAGGTCGGCCGCGCCGGAGTCATCGTGAACGAGGCGACCCACACCAAGGTCATCGTTTTCCACCCACGCCTGCTGCCGGGCCAGGTCATCCTCGACCCCGAGCTGACGATCGGCCTGCCGCCCCATGTCACCGCCGCCACCGGCATGGACGCCCTGGCCCACAATCTGGAAGCCTTCTGCGCACCGACCTTCCATCCCATGGGCGAGGGCATCGCGGTCGAAGGCATGCGCCTGGTCAAGGAATACCTGCCCCGCGCCGTCGTCGACGGCACGGATATCGAGGCGCGCGGCCATATGCTGGCGGCCGCCAGCATGGGCACCGTCGCCTTCCAGAAGGGCCTGGGCGCGATCCATTCCCTGAGCCATCCCCTGGGCGCGGTCTACGACACCCATCACGGCCTGACCAACGCCGTGGTCATGCCCTACGTGCTGGATTTCAACCGGCCCGCCATCGAAGAAAAATGCGCCCGGCTCGCGCGCTGGCTCGACCTGCCAGAGGCCGGGTTCGACGGCCTGCGCCGCTGGGTCCTGGATCTGCGCGCGGAACTGGGCATCCCCCATACCCTGGCCGAGATCGGCGTGGACGATGCCCGCATCGACGAGATCGCGCGCATGGCGACAGCCGATCCCAGCGCGGGCACCAATCCCGTGCCCCTCGACGACGCCGGACACCGCGCCATGCTCGAAGCCGCCCTCGTCGGCCGCCTCGCCTGATCGAACCAATCAGTAGCCCGCGCGCGCCTCGTCCGGCGCCTGGCGACCGGCGCGCACGTCGTCCACGACCGCCTCCAGGTCGACCAGGAAAGCCGGCACCGACTCGGCATGGGCCGGGGACAAGCGCAGATGGATCGCCGCTGGCTCGCCATAGGCGTTGGGATGCCAGCCACGCGCCCGCAGGCCCGCCGCCACCGCGGCGATATCGATCTCCGTCGAACCGAAGCTGAGGATACAGAGGCGCGGCGCGCCCCATATTTCCAGCCCATTGATCCCGGAAATGCCTTTAACCAATTCCCCATGTGCCCCGATCACCTGGCGGGCGAGGCGAAGATAGCCGTCCTCCCCCAGATGGCGCATGACCGCCCAGGCGGCCGCGATCGGCCCGCCGCTGCGGGTCGCGGCGATGGTCGGCGTGGCATAGCCGGAGCGCCCGTCGGCTAGGTCGAAATCCGCGAAGCGGTCGCGCTCGACATCGCGGATCAGCAGCGCCGTCGCCGCCTTCGGTGCGTATCCATATTTGTGAAAGTCGGCCGTGACCGAGGTCACGCCCGGCACCGAGAGGTCGAAGTCCAGAACGGTTGTCCCGGCGCGGCGCGCGAAGGGCGCCAGAAATCCGCCCATGCAGGCATCGACATGGAACCAGATATCCCGCTTGGCCGCGAGCCGGCCCAGTGCCGCGGCATCGTCCCAGATGCCGTGCCAATAGGTCGGGGCCGAGGCGACGACGAGCGCCGTGCGCGCGCTCACGGCCTCGGTCATCGCCGATGGGTCGGCGGCCAAACTGTCCGTCGTCGCCACCTTGACCAGGGTCATGCCAAGCAAATCCGCCGCCTTGGCGAAGGACGGATGCACGGTTTCGGGCGCCAGTATCTCCAGCGGCCCCGCAAGACCCCGAACAACCCGTGCGTGGTTGCGTGCGGCCCGGGCGGCCAGGACGACGGCTTCGCTGCCGCCCGGGGCGATACGCCCGCGAAAGCCGTCCGGCGCGCCGAGCAGGGTGCCGACGGCCGCGATCAACTCGGCCTCCATGCGCGCAATGCTGGGATAGACCGCGCCGCCCAGCCCGCTGGTGTCGAGGAAACGGGCATGGGCCTCTGCCCCCACGGCGCGCACGGTCTCACCAGCATCGAAAGCATGCATGAAGGCCCGTTTCGTCCAGTCCTCCTGGCGGCGGTCGGCGTCGCCTCCGCGCAGGTCGTCCAGCTCGGCGAGGACGGCCTGTGGGTCGAGGCCGATGGGCGGAAGAGCGCTCATGACGACGAGCTTATATCCGAATCGTGCCGCGGTCTTCGATTCCGGCCGCGGCGCCGGGTCGGGTGCGGCGGATCGCCAGCGACAGGCCGATCACGGGCAGAATGACCGTGGCGACGATCAGCAGCGCCCAGACCGATGCCTCCTCGTATTGCTCGTCGATGGCGTATTCGTAGGCGCGGATCGCCAGCGTGTTCACGCCGAAGGGCCGCAGAATAATGCTGGCCGGCAATTCCTTCAGGACCTCGACGAAGACGAGCAGGCCCGCCGTCAGGATGCTACCGCTGACGATCGGCGCATGGATATGACGCAGCATGGAGACCGGCCGCTCGCCGAGCAGGCGGGCCGCGCCGTCGATGCTCGTCGGAATGCGTCCGAGCCCGGCCTCGACCGCGCCATGGCCGACCGCGACGAAGCGCACGAGATAGGCGAAGAGCATGGCCGCGACCGTGCCGCTCAGGACCAGGCCCGTGCCGAATCCGAAGGTTTCGCGAGCGACGCCGTCCACGAAATTGTCCAACGCGCCAAAGGGAATCAGAACGCCGATGGCAATCACCGATCCCGGCAAGGCATAGCCCAGGCTGGCGAAGCGCGCCATCGCGCGCACCGGGGCCGAGCCGTCGAGGCGCACGCCATAGGCCAGTATCACCCCGACCGCGACGACCAGCGCGGCGGCACCAGCGCCGAGCCCCAGGCTTGTCGCCGCGTCTCCCCAGAAGCCCACCAGAAGATCGCTATCGATCACGCCCACGGCATTCACCAGCAGCACCATCGCCGGCAGCAGAAAGCCCAGCACGATGGGCAGCGCGCACCAGGCCAATGCCGCACCCGCCGCACCCCCGCGCAGGGGAAGAGTCGCCATGCTGCGGTAGCGCCCGGTCGTGTGCTGGTAGCCCAGGCGGCGGCGCGACCAGCGCTCAAGCAGGATGAGGCCAAGCACGAACACCAGCAGCATGCAGGCCAGGCGCGCCGCCGCGGGCGCGTCGTACATGATCAGCCAAGCCTTGTAGATGCCCGTGGTGAAGACATTGACGGAGAAAAAGCTGACCGTGCCGAAATCCGCGGCCGTTTCCATCAGGGCCAGCGCGACGCCGACCGCCACGGCCGGCCGCAGCAGCGGCAGGGCGACCTGGAAGACCGAACCCCAGACGCCGCAGCCCAGGGTGCGGCTGGCCTCCAGCACGCAGACAGACTGGGCGATCAGCGACGCCCGGGCGAGCAGATAGACATAGGGATACAGCGCGAGAGACAGCACGATGACCGCGCCCGGCAGGGAGCGGATTTGGGGAAACCAGTAGTCGCGCGGCGACTGCCAGCCGAAGACGTCGCGCAGCGCGCCCTGGACCGGGCCGGCGAATTCCAGCAGGTCGGTATAGAGGAAGGCCAGGATATAGGCGGGCATGGCAAAGGGCAGAAGCAGCGCCCATTCCACGACCCGCACGCCCGGAAAACGGCAGTTGGTCACGAGCCAGGCGGCCGGTACGCCGAGCAGAACGGTGCCGACGGCGACCCCGCCCATTAACAGAATCGTGTTTCTGAAATAGCCGACGAGGACGGTGTCCAGCAGATGCGACCAGGCCCCGGTCGATTCGGCCGTGGCCATCCACAGCACCGCGAGGATCGGCAGCGCCAGAACGAGGCAAAGCAGGCCGAGGCCCGCAATCCAGGGATTCGAAGCGCGGGCGCTACGGGGCAATG
>JABIRQ010000027.1 GCA_018699755.1 Rhodospirillaceae bacterium
CTTGTTGTCGCGCCGCTGCTCGGCAACCGTGCAGGACCAAGCCAGGGGCCGGCCGTCCGGCATGTAGTCGTGGCACATGTGCAACCGGGTCTCGGGCGCCAGTTCCAGAACCCGGCGGATCGAGCGGTAGAGCTGGGCCGCGTCGCCGCCGGGAAAGTCGCAGCGCGCCGTGCCGAAATCGGGCATGAACATGGTGTCGCCGACGAAGGCCGCGCCGTCGGCCAGATAGGTCAGGCAGGCGGGCGTATGGCCGGGGGTGTGCATCGCGCGGACTTCGACATCGCCCAGGCGGAAGCCGTCACCGTCGGCGAACAGCTCGTCGAATTGCGAGCCGTCGGGCGCGAACTCCTCGCCGATGCCGTAGATGCCCTTCCAGGTTTCCTGAACGGCGCAGATATGTTCGCCGATCGCCAGGCGCGCGCCGAGCGCGTCCCGCAGATAGGCGCCGGCCGAGAGATGGTCGGCATGGGCGTGGGTTTCCAGGATCCACTGGACCGTCAGCCCCTGGGCGCGGGCATGATCGATGAGGGCATCGGCCAGATGGGTCGAGGTCCGCCCGCCCGCCGCGTCGTAGTCCAGCACCGCGTCCAGGATCGCCGCTTTCCCGGTCCCCTTGTCGGCCACGACATAGGACAGGGTTCCGGTTCGGTCGTCGTAGAAATGCTGGATATCGAGCATGCCGCGCCCTTTGTAACCTCTCGCCGGGTGGGAACTTAGCGCGTGGCAGCGGCGCGACCAATCCTGGGGGCCGTGCACCAGGGCAAGTGTACCGGGGCAAGTGTAATTGACTCACCCGCCGCCGCTGGCCCAAGTTTGCGCGCCCGTCAGCCCCTATCCGACCAAGGACATCCGTCATGGCCGAGAAGCCCGCCGAGTCCAGCGATATCCTCGTCTCGACACCGCGCGACGGCGTCCTGCTCATCACCCTGAACCGGCCCAAGGTGCTGAACGCCCTGCGCAGCAAGCTGATCGGCGAGGTCCGCGCCGAGTTGGAGCGCGCGGCCGAGGACGAGGCGGTGCGCGCGGTCGTGGTGACGGGCAACGAGCGCGCCTTCGCCGCAGGCGCCGATATCACCGAGATGAAGGACAAATCGGCGGTCGAGGTGCTGACCGACACCCGCCTGGCGGCCTGGCAGGCCATCGGCGGATTTCCCAAGCCGATCATCGCCGCCGTGAACGGCTATTGCCTGGGCGGCGGCTGCGAACTCGCCATGTCGATGGACATCATCGTGGCGGGCGAGGATGCCCGCTTCGGCCAGCCAGAAATCAACCTGGGTATCATTCCCGGCGCGGGCGGAACCCAGCGCCTCAGCCGCAATGTCGGCAAGTCGCTGGCTATGAAGATGGTTCTCTCGGGCGAGATGATGCGCGCGCGCGACGCCCTGGCCGCCGGCCTGATCGCCGAGGTCGTCCCGCCCGAACTGACAGTCGAGCGCGCCCTAGAGCTGGCCGCCCTGATCGCCACCAAGCCGCCCATCGCCGTGCGCCTGGCCAAGGCCAGCGTGGCGCAATCCTACGAACTGCCCCTGCAGCAGGCCCTGGACTACGAGCGCAAGGCCTTCGCCCTGTGCTTCGCGACCGAGGACCGACTGGAGGGCGTCTCCGCCTTCATCGAAAAGCGCAAGCCGAGCTTCAAGGGACGCTGACCGTGGAATTCGAAACCATTCTCTATGAGGTCGATGCCGGGGTCGCGACGATCACCCTGAACCGGCCGGACAAGCTCAACGCCTTCACGCCGAAGATGCACGAGGAGCTGCGCGAGGCGTTCAAGCAGATCAAGCGCGACGAGGCCGCACGCGCCGTGCTGATCACCGGCGCGGGCCGGGGCTTCTGCGCCGGGGCGGATCTGAACGAGCGCGATCTCTCGCCGGAGGCCGGGCCGCCCGACCTGGGCGCGACCTTGGAGCGCAACTACAATCGGCTGGTCCGCCTCATCCGCGGATCGGAAAAACCCGTTGTCGCCGCGGTCAACGGCATCGCGGCGGGGGCCGGCTGCAACACCGCCCTGGCCTGCGACATCGTGATCGCCGCGCGTTCGGCCGCCTTCCTCCAAGCCTTCGTCCATATCGGCGTGATCCCCGATGCGGGCGGCACCTATTCCCTGCCCCGCCTGGTCGGCCAGGCCCGGGCGACGGCGATGAGCATGTTGGGCGACAAGATCCCGGCCGAGGACGCGGCCCAATGGGGCCTGATCTGGAAGGTCGTGGACGACGAGACCCTGGCCGGCGAGGC
>JABIRQ010000074.1 GCA_018699755.1 Rhodospirillaceae bacterium
CCAGGCCCCAATCCCGGTAGCGCTCGGGGTCGTCGACCCAGTTCTCGCGGACCTTGACGAAGAGAAAGAGGTGAATGCGCCGGTCGAGCATGGTCTCCAAATCCTTGCGCGCCGCCGCACCGATCTCCTTGATCCGCGCGCCCCCGCGGCCCAGCACGATGGCCTTCTGGTTTTCCCGCCGGACATAGATCACCTGGGCGATGCGGGCGCTGCCGTCCTTGCGCTCCTGCCAGTCCTCGGTCTCGACCGTCAGGGCGTAGGGCAGCTCCTCATGAAGCTGCAGGAACAGCTTTTCCCGCGTGATTTCCGACGCCAGCAGGCGCATCGGCATATCGGCGACCTGATCCTCCGGGTAATGCCAGGGCCCCGCCGGCACCTGCGCCGCGAGGTGGTCGCGCAGGTCCGCGACGCCATCCCCGGTCAGCGCCGAAATCATGAATATCTCGTCGAACAGGCCGGTCGCACCATAGCGCTCGGCCAGGGCCAGAAGGGCCTGCGGCTTGATCCGGTCGATCTTGTTCAGCGCCAGGATCGCCTTGCCGCCGGCCTCGCGCAGCCCCTCCAGGATACGCGCGACATCCTCGTCCTCGCGCCCGTCCTTGCCCCTATCCTTTCGCGGCGCCACGCGGGCCGCATCGATCAGCAGCACCCGCAGATCGGCGTCCGACGCCCCGGCCCAGGCCGCCCGGACCATCGCTCGCTCCAGCCGGCGCTTGGGTGCGAAGATGCCGGGCGTGTCGATATAGACGACTTGCGAATCGCCGTGGATGCCGATGCCCAGCACGCGGGCGCGCGTCGTTTGCACCTTGGGGCTGACGATCGAGACCTTCGAGCGGACTAGGGCGTTGAGCAGGGTCGACTTGCCCGCGTTGGGCGCGCCGATCAGCGCGACGAAACCGCAGCGCAATCCCTTAGCTTCATCAACCATCGACGCCCTTCCCGATCCGCGCCAAAAAGGCCGCCGCCGCGACCTGTTCGGCAACGCGTTTGGATGCCCCTTCGCCCCGCGCCGGCGGGCTGTCGGCGACTTGGACCTCGATCATGAAGACAGGGGAATGCGCCGGTCCCTTGCGCGCCACCTCGCGATACTGCGGCAGCGGCCGGCCCGAGCCTTGCGCCCATTCCTGCAGCGCCGTCTTGGCGTCCTGGGGCGGGCGCAGATTCTCCCCGATCAAACCGCTCCATTCGCTCTCGACGAAACGCCGCGCCGCGTCGAGGCCGCCATCGGCGTAGAGCGCGCCGATCGCCGCCTCGCAGGCATCGGTCAGAAGCGCCGGGTTCTCGCGCCCGCCGCCATCCTCTTCCGTGCGCGACAACAGAAGCGCGGCATCGAGCCCGGTCCGACGCGCGACCCGCGCCAGGGTTTCGCGGCGCACCAGAGAGGCATGGCGGCGCGACAGATCGCCCTCGCTCTCGCCCGGGAACCTGGCCATCAGGAGATCCGCGACAATGAGGGAGAGAACCCGGTCGCCCAGGAACTCGAGGCGCTCGTTGTCGTCCGGCAGGCCGGCCTCCTGGGCCGCGCCGCGATGGGTGAGAGCACGCTCGAGACGTTCCGGACGCGCGAAATCATGGCCCAGGCGGGCCGCCATGTCCTGGGGCGAAAGCGGTTCCCGCGCCACTACTCGACCGGCATGAACAGCCGGTCGAAGCGGATGGAGCGAGGCCAGTTCCAAATCTCCCAGAGTTTCGCCTTGCCGTTCGTCGAGAAGAAAAGGAACTCCGCCCGGCCGATCAGGTTTGCCGCCGGGATATAGCCCACGCCGCTCAGCACGCGGCTGTCGAGGGAATTGTCGCGATTGTCGCCCATGGCGAAATAATGCCCGGGCGGCACCGTATAGACCGGGGTGTCGTCGAGGGTACCTTCGTCGGTCGTATCGAGGATGCGGTAACTGACCCCGTTGGGCAGGGTCTCGACGAACTGCCGGAGCGAAGGCTTGTCCTCGCCGCGCTCGAAATCGGCGACGCGCCGGCGCTCGACCTCCTTGCCGTTGAGGTACAGGCGGCTGCCGCGCATCTGGATCTTGTCGCCCGGCAGCCCGATGATCCGCTTGATGTAGTCCGTCCGGTTGTCGCGCGGCAGCTTGAAAACCGCGACGTCGCCGCGCTTCGGCTGCTCCTCGAAAACCCGACCCGAGAAGAGGCCGATGCCGAAAGGCAGCGAATAGCGGCTGTAGCCGTAGGAAAATTTAGAAACGAAAAGATAGTCGCCGATCAGCAGGTTCGGGATCATCGAACCGGACGGAATATTGAACGGTTCGTAGGCGAAGCTGCGGATCAGGATGGCGATGCCGACGGCGTAGAGAATGGTCCGCAGCGAACTGCCGGAAAACCAATCGCGCAACGTGCCGGTGAGGCCGTGGGAAGTCCTGCGGGCCATGGGGTTCTACTTCGATTCGAAGAGGCGGTAACGCGCGGGCCGATTTGCCCGGGCGCCGAACGGGGCCAGATCAAGCCGCTTGGGACGGTTCCTGTCAAGCAAGGCGAGGCATGGTCAATCGGCAGGCGGCGCCACGAGCGGAGACTCCACGGCGGTGATGATGACGATGGCCTGGGCGATCGGCGGATCGTCCGTGATCGACAGATCGATCTGAGCCGTCATGCCCGGCGGCATCATTTCGGCGAGGCGTGCCGCCGCCCCGCCGGTCAGGTTCATCGTCGGCTTGCCCGAAGCCAGATTGACCACCCCCATGTCGCGCCAGAAAACGCCTCGGCGAAACCCGGTGCCGAGGGCCTTGGAGCAGGCTTCCTTGGCGGCGAAGCGGCGGGCATAGCTGGCCGCGCGGATGGCCGGGCGCCGGTCGGACCGCCGGCGCTCTTCCTCGGTATAGATGCGAACCAGGAAACGCTCGCCGAAGCGCGCCAGGGTCTTCTCGACCCGCCGGATATCGACGAGATCGCTGCCGAGGCCGAGAATCATGAGGACATGGGCCGGGCCGGGCGGCCCGCCGTCATGCGCTCATCTCGCCGTCCAGCTCGTCGCGCGCCCGGTCCATCAGGGCGCGCATGCGCTTGATCGAGGAATCGAGACCGCCGAAGATTGCCTCGCCGACCAGGAAATGCCCGATGTTGAGCTCCACCACTTCGGGCAGGGCCGCGATCGGCGCCACGGTGTCGAAGCTGAGACCATGGCCTGCATGGCATTCGAGGCCCAGGGTCGCGGTCAAGGCCGCGCCCTCGGCGATCTGGTCCAGCAGCGCCGTGCGCCGCTCCCCCTCCGCCTCGCAATAGGCGCCGGTGTGGAGTTCGACCACCGGGGCGCCCAGGGCGGCGGCCGCTTCGAGCTGTTCCCGCGACGCCTCGATGAAGAGAGAGACGCGGATGCCCGACCGACTCAGGGTCTCGACATAGGGTTTCAGATGATCGAACCCGCCGGCGGCGTCCAGCCCGCCTTCGGTCGTCCGCTCCTCGCGCTTCTCGGGCACGATGCAGGCGGCGTGCGGTTGGTGGCGCAGCGCGATCTCCAGCATCTCGTCCGTCGCCGCCATTTCCAGGTTCAGCGGCAGGTCGATGTCCCGGCTGAGCCGCGCGATATCGTGGTCCGAGATATGGCGGCGATCTTCGCGCAGATGCGCGGTAATGCC
>JABIRQ010000298.1 GCA_018699755.1 Rhodospirillaceae bacterium
ATATCTTCGAAGCGAAGATCATCGGTAAGGGCAGCCATGCCGGCATGCCCCACCAGGGCCGGGACCCCGTGGTCTGCGGCGCCCAGATCGTCACGGCCTGGCAGACGATCTCGAGCCGGAGCACCAACCCCTACGAAGCGGCTGTGGTCAGCGTGACCCAGTTCCACGGCGGCGACACCTGGAACGTGATCCCGGAAGAGGTCGTGCTGCGCGGCACCACCCGCAGCTTCAAGCCCGAGGTGCGCGACAATATCGAGGCCTCGATGGAGCGCATCGCGCGTGGCATCTGCCAGGGCATGGGCGCGGATCTGGAATTCCGCTACGAGCGGCGCTATCCGCCTACGGTGAACTGGGAAGCCGAGACCGAAGTTGCGGCCCATGCGGCGGCGGCGGTGGTCGGCCTCGACAAGGTTGAGCGCGATCCGACCCCGACCATGGGGGCGGAGGACTTCGCCTTCATGCTCGAGGCCAAGCCCGGCGCCTATATCTGGATGGGCAACGGCTCGGACGAAGGCGACCGCCGCCTCCACAGCCCCCATTACGACTTCAACGACGAGGCCCTGCCCGTCGGCGCGAGCTATTGGGCGACCCTGGCCGAGCAAATCCTGGGCAAGGCGGGGTAAGCGGCAAATACGGCCCGAAGGCGGAGGGGGCATATGCGGCGGCGCGACGATCTGGTGTTCGCGATGGCGGAGTACGACGCCCGCCTCGAGGCTCTGCGCGGGCGCATGGCCGAACGCGGGGTCGACGCCGTGCTGGTCACGACGCCGGAAAACCTGTTCTACCTGACCGGCTACGAGACCCAGGGGTTGTGGTATTTCGCCGGCTTGATCGTGCCGGCGGCGGGCGAGCCTTTCATGACGACCCGTCATGCCGAGGACACGGTGGTGGACTCGGACACCTGGGTCGCGGTCAGCCGTCCGTTTCACGACAACCAGGAGCCGATGGGGGTGCTCGCCGACGCCCTCGCCGAATTCGGCCTGGCCGGCAAGCGGATCGGTTACGAGCGGGCCAGCTATTTCTTTCGTGCGCATGAGCAGGATGGGTTGTTTTCGCGCTGCCCGAACGCGGATTTCGTCGATTGCTCCTGGATCGTGGAGGAGGGGCGAGTGGTCAAATCCGCCGCCGAGATCGCCATGATCGCCCGCGCCGCGAAGGCGACCGAGGCGGGAACGGCAGCTGGCGTCGCCGCGGTGCGTACTGGAGTGACCGAGAACGAGGTCGCGGCCGAGGTCTATCGCGGCATGCTGACGGCGGGTGGCCATTACTGTTCGATGCAGCCATTCGTCGTGTCCGGGCCGCGCTCCTTCGTCAGCCACGCGACCTGGCGGGACCGGACGATCCAAGCGAGCGACTGCGTCTTCTTCGAGGTCGGCGCGACCGTCCATCGCTACAATGCGCCGATGATGTCCACGGTGATCGTCGGCGATCTCTCGGCGGAGATGGAGGAGGCCGAGGCCTTGGTGCGCGAGGCGGTCGCGGCGGCGAAGGCGAAAATCGCCCCCGGCCGCCCGACGGGCGAGGCCGATGCGGCGGCGCGGGCGGTGATCGCGCGCAACAGCTTCGGCGCGACCCAGTACACGCGGGTCGGCTATAGCGTCGGCATCGCCTGCACCCCGGGCTGGGGCGAGGGCCATATCATCGACATCAAGCCGGGCGACGAGCGGCCGTTCCTCGAGAACATGTGCTTTCACGTGATCCCCTTCCTGCAGATCCCCGGCAAGGCGGCCGTGGGCCTGTCGGAGGTGATCCGCGTGACGGCGGACGGGTGCGAATCCTTCAATAGCCTCGAACGGCGTATCTTCACGGTCTGAAGGGCCGTTTCGGACAAACGAGAGGAGACGGATATGGCCCTGGACCCGCAGGTTCTGGATCAGCTCGTCGAGGCCGTGCGGCGCTTCGTCGAGGAGCGGTTGATCCCGCGCGAGCACGAGGTGGCCGAGGCCGACCTTGTCCCCGACGAGCTGATCGCGGAGATGAAAGCGCTCGGCCTGTTCGGCCTGTCGATTCCCGAGGAATACGGCGGCCTGGGTCTGGACCTCGCGGAAGAAGTTCGGGTGGTGCAGGAGCTGGGCCGCACCTCGCCCGCCTTCCGCTCGGTCTTCGGCACCAATGTCGGGATCGGCTCGCAAGGTATCCTGATCGACGGCACCGAAGAGCAGAAACGCGCCTACCTGCCGCGCCTGGCCAGCGGCGAACTGATCGGTTCCTTCGCCCTGACGGAGCCTGAGGCGGGGTCCGACGCCGCCTCGGTTCGCACCCGGGCCGAGAAGGACGGCAACAGCCACTACATCCTCACCGGGACCAAGCGGTTCATCACCAATGCACCGCGTGCCGGCGTCTTCACCCTGATGGCGCGCACGGGCAACCAGGAGGATGGCGCGCGCGGCATCACCGCCTTTCTGGTCGATGCCGATCTACCCGGCATTACCCTGGGCAAGCCGGACCGTAAGATGGGTCAACAGGGCGCCCATACCTGCGATGTGAACCTGGACGGCGTCCGTGTCCCGGCCGACGCGATCATCGGCGGCAAGGAGGGCCAGGGCTTCAAGACCGCGATGAAGGTGCTGGATCGGGGTCGCCTCCACCTGAGCGCGGTGGCTGTCGGCGCGGCGCGGCGCCTGATCGACGAATCCCTATCCTATGCGATGGGCCGGAAACAGTTCGGCCAGCGCATCGCCGATTTCCAGCTCATCCAGGCCATGCTCGCCGATTCGGAGACCGAATGGCTGGCCGGGAAATCCCTGATCGAAGCGGCGGCGCGGGATTACGACGCGGGCGCGGATGTCGCGCGCCGGGCCGCCTGCGCCAAGCTTTTCTGCACCGAGATGGTTGGTCGCGTCGCCGACCGGGCGGTGCAGATCCATGGCGGGGCGGGCTATGTCGCCGACTATCCGGTCGAGCGGTTCTACCGCGACGTCCGGTTGTTCCGCCTCTACGAGGGCACCTCGCAGATTCAGCAGCTCGTCATCGCCCGTAGCATGATTCGTGAGGCCGAGCGCGAGGGGTAGTCGCACCGCTCGGCCAAGAGCCTATGATCGCCAGGGCAGGCTTCAACTGAGGGAACCCGATCATGTCGACCAGACCCGTAAAGACCATGGCGCCGGAGGTGCTGCGCGATTACATGGAACGGTTGCTGCGCGCCGCGGGTTGCAGCGACGTCAACGCCAAGGAAGCGGCCGAGGTCTTCCTCGAGGCCGATATGCGCGGCATGGGCATGCAGGGTCTGGACCATATGTTCAGCATGTTCCGGGACCTTGAGCGCGGGACGATTGACGGAACCGCAAGGGCCGAGGTTGTTAGCGAAGGCCTGGCGACGGCCATGGTGGATGGCCATTGGGGCCCGGGCCAGCCGGCCGCGGTGCTGGCCACGGACACGGCGATCCGCAAGGCCAGGGAAGCGGGATGCGCCACCGTCGGCCTGATCAACGGCGCCGATATCTACCTGGTCGGTTACTACGTGGAGCGGATGGCGCAGGCCGGCTTGGTGGGTTTTGCCTTCTGCGTTTCGCCCTCGCTCGTCCATCCCTATGGCGGGGTCGAGCGGCGTATGGGCACGAATCCCTTGGCCATCGGCATCCCGACTGCGGGGGATCCGATGGTGTTCGACATGGCGACCAGCGCCTTGTCCTTCTCGCGCGTGAAATTCGCGGCCTATCACGACGAGCCTCTGCCCGAAGGCATGGGCGTCGACCCCGACGGCAACCCGACGACCGACGCCTCTAAAATCCTCAACGGGGCGGTCGCCCCGCTCGCCGGCCACAAGGGCTTCGGCCTCAGCCTGTGCGTGGCACTCCTGTCGGGGCCCTTGATGGGCGGCAACGCGGGCAAGGCGATCGACGGCTGGCACAAACCGACCGGCGAGAAGGCGCGGCGCAGCCAGACCTTCATTGCGATCGACCCGGCCGCGTTCGGCGATCCGGATGATTTCCGGGCCAACGCGCAAGCCTATCTCGACGAGGTCAAATCGGCCCGCAAGGCGCCCGGCGTGGATACGATCCGCTACCCCGGCGAGCGCACCTTCGCGCGTCGGCGCCAGAGCTTGGCCGAGGGCGTCGAGGTGCTGGAGAAGACCTGGAAGATCGCGCGGGAATACGCCGAGAAACTCGGTGTTGATGTGCCGGCCTAGTCAAGCCAGCCTCAATTTGCGCCGGAGAGCGTGAAGCGGCATATCATGTTCACGCCCTGGATGCCGTCCTGGGCGGCGGAAAACCTGTAGTCCGCGCTGTCCATCGGCGGCACGGAAAAGGCGAATTCGCTTTGCCGCTCCCCGCCGCGCGGCGGCGAAAGCGCGGGATATTCATGGCTGCGAACGGGTATGATCGGGAGATCGGACAAATTCGGGCCGCCGGGCAAACCGGGACGGGCCCGCCACGGGGGAGAGAGCAACGATGTCGGACCGTCCCACCAGAACCATGGCGCCGGAGGTGCTGCGCGATTTCATGACGCGGATGTTATGCGCCGCGGGATGCAGCGATGTGAACGCGAGGGATGCCGCCGAGGTGTTTCTCGAGGCCGACCTGCGCGGTATCGGCCTGCAGGGCCTGGACCATATGTTCACCATGCTTGACGACCTCGAACGCGGCACGATCGATGGCCAGGGCCGGGCGGAAATCGTCCGCGAAGGACCGGCCACCGCCCTGATCGACGGCCATCGCGGGCCCGGCCAGCCGGGCGGCGTGTTCGCCACGGATACGGCGATCCGCAAGGCCAAGGAAGCCGGATGCGCGACCGTCGGCCTCATCAACGGCGCGGACATCTACATGATCGGCTACTACGCCGAGCGCATGGCGCGGGCCGGGCTGGCGGGTCTCGTGTTTTCCGCCGCTTCGTCCCTCGTCCATCCTCATGGCGGCGTCGAACGGCGGCTCGGCACCAATCCGCTTGCCATCGGCATTCCCACGGGGGGCGACGATCCGTTCGTGCTGGATATGGCGACCAGCGCCCTGTCGGCCTCGCGCATTCGCTTTGCCGCCTATCACGGCGAACATGTGCCGGAAGGCATGGGCGTGGACCCGGCCGGCAAGCCGACGACCGAGGCCGCCGCGATCGAGGCGGGGGCGATCGCACCCCTGGCGGGGCACAAGGGATACGGCCTGGGTCTTTGCGTCGCATTGCTGTCCGGCCCGCTGGTCGGCGGACAGATCGGCGCGGCGATCGAGGGCTGGCTGTCCGAGGAGGGCGAAAGAGGCGTGCGCGGGCACACCTTCATGGCGATCGACCCGGCGGCCTTCGGCGATCCCGTGGAATTTCGGACCAACTCCCAGGCGTATCTCGACGAGGTCAAGTCGGCGCGGAGGGCGCCAGGCGTGGACGCGATCCGCTATCCGGGGGAGCGCACTCTGGCCCGCCGTCGCGAAAGCCTAGCCCAGGGTGTCCAGGTGCTGGAAAAGACTTGGGAAATCGCAGGCCGCTATGCCGCCCGGCTCGGCGTCGACGTGCCGGCCTAACCATGGCCGAAGCCGCCTTTCCGCCTCGCGACCAGCCGATCCGGCGCGTCGATCCGGCCGACCTGCGTGCATTGATGGTCGGCCTGCTGCGCGCGGCGGGTTGCCCGGAAGACATTGCCGAGATCGCCGCCGAGATCCATTGGGAGGCGGATCTGCGCGGCCACCATATCCAGGGCCTGGACCACATGACCGAGCTGGTCGGTAATATCCGCGCCGGGCGAATCGATCCCGAGGGCCGGCCCGAGGTGGTGCGCGACGGTCCGGCCTGGGCCCAGCTATCGGGCCATAACGGCCTGGGCCATCCGGCCGGGCTGTTGGCGGCGGCGACGGCGGCCGAAAAGGCGGGCGGGGCCGGGATCGCTGTGATCGGCGTCAAGGACAGCGCCGATATCTTCCTGGTCGGCTACTACGCCGAAATGATCGCGCGCGCGGGCTTCGCCGCCGTGATCACGACCAACGTGCCGCCCCATGTCCATCCCTTCGGCGGGGCCGGGGCCGTACTGGGCACCAACCCCATCGCCTTCGCCTTCCCGACGGCGGGAGAAAACCCGCTGGTCTTCGACATGGCGACCAGTGTTGTCGCCGCCTCCCATATCCGCCAGGCGGCCTATGACGGTATTCCCATCCCGGCGGGGATCGGCGTGGGGCCGGACGGCAAACCGAGCACCGACGCCAGGACCGTCGAAAAAGGCTCGATCGGCAGCATGGCGGGCCATCGCGGCTCTGGCCTCGCCCTTTGCCTGGGCCTGCTCTCCGGCCCGCTGGTCGGGGCGGCGACCGGCAAGGCGCTCGATTCCTGGCTGGGCCGGGACGTGGCCCATAAAGGGCTCGGCCATTTCATGCTCGCCGTCGATCCCGGCATCTTCGGCGATGCGGAAGACTTCCGCGCGGCGGTCGAGGCCCATTTGGCTGAGATCCGAGGCGCGCGCCGGGCCGAGGGAGTGGAACGCGTGCTGGTGCCGGGCGACCGCCTGTTCGAAACCCGCGCGCGCAGTCTGGCCGAGGGCGTCGACATGCACGAAAGCGTCTGGCGCGAAGCGGCCAAGCTGGCGGTTTCCCTCGGCGTGGAGATGCCGGGCTAGAAAGAAGAATTGAAACGCAATTCTGTTCGTGACGGAATGCGATGGGCGTTTGGCCGGCGGAAGGGACACGGTCGATGGAAGATTGGGTTTCGCGCAAGGATCTGATTGACGCGCGGCGGCTGAAAGAGCTGTCGCGGCGCTCCGACACGCTCGCCTGGCTCCAAGTGCTGAGCCAGTTCGCGGCGCTCGGGGTCACGGGCTACGGCATACACGCGCTCTGGGGCAGCTTGTGGGTCGTGCCGGTCTTCCTGTTCCACGGCGCGATTCTCTGGGGCTTCACCTATGCGGGCCAGCACGAGCTGGTGCATCTGATGGTCTTTCGCAGCCGGGCGCTGAACGATTTCTTCGGCCATCTCGCCAGTTTCCTGCGCATCTATCCCAACAGCTACCAGCGCTTTCTCCACTTCACCCATCACCGCCACACCAAGGTGGCGGGCCTCGATCCCGAGCTTCTGGCGCAGAAGCCCTGGACCTTCTGGGGATACCTGAATTTTCTGGCCGGGCCGAGCTACTGGATCGGCCAGATCCGCATCACCGTGGGCCATGCTCTGGGCCATGCGCCGGAGGCGTTCCTGAAGGAGAAGGAGCGGCGCATCGTCATTCGCGAGGCCCGGCTCTATCTGCTGGGCTATGCCCTGATCGCGGTCCTGTCGGTCACTTTCCAGACCTGGGCGGCGGTGATCTACTGGTGGGGGCCGATCCTGGCGGCGACGCCCTTCTACCGCTTCTACACGGCGGCGGAGCATCACGGGCGGCCGAACAGTGCCAGCGTGATCGAGAGCACCCGGACCACGAAGGCGGGGCCGGTGCTGCGCTGGCTGATGTGGCAGATGCCCTACCACACCGAGCATCACCTGTTTCCCGGCGTGCCCTTCCACAAGCTCGGCGCACTGTGCCGCGAACTGCGCGAGCGGCCGGATTCGAGGCTGAAAGGCGTAAACGAAGTCGCCCCCGGCTATTTCGCCGTTCACCGCGAGATCGTTGCCATGATCCGCCGGGGCGAGGACCCGACCTTCCTGGCCGAGGCCGCGCGGGCCTAGATTCCCACGATATGGGTGCCGCCGTTGACCGGCAGGACCTGGCCGGTGACGAAGGCGCTTTCCTCCGAAGCGAGATAGCAGACGGCGTAGGCGATCTCGATCAGTTCGCCCATGCGCTTCAGGGGAATCTCCGTCTCGGCGCGCTTCTTCAGACCCTCGATGCCGCGCGCGCGGATCGCCATTTCCGACATGATCGGCCCGGGCGTGACGGCGTTCACGCGAATGCCCCAGGGCGCGAACTCCTTGGCCCAAGCCTTGGTCAGGCCCAGCACCCCGGCCTTGGATGAGCCATAGATCGAATTGTTGACATTGCCGCGCTGGGCGGCGCCGGAAGAGATGTTGACGATATTGCCCGACTTGCGGGCCTTCATCCCCGGCACGACCGCTTGGGTACAGGTAAACAGCCCGGTCAGGTTGACCGCGAACATGAAATCGAAGTCTTTCTCCGTGACCTCTTCGGTCGGCGCGGCGCCGTGGATGCCGGCATTGTTCACCAGCACATCGATCCGGCCGAAGGCCTTTTCAGCCGCGGCCACGCCGGCCGCGAAAGCCTCGGCATCGGTCAGGTCGCAGGCGAAGGTTTCGACTCGGCCGCCGGCCTCGCGCACCAGATCGGCCGTCTCGGCCAGCTTTTCGGCATTGATGTCATGGGCGATGATCGCCGCGCCGCGCCGGGCCATCAGCACGGCATCTTCGCGCCCCATGCCCGCCGCCGCCCCTGTGATCAGGACGACCTTATCCTCGAGTTGCTGCGCCATGGCGCTACTCCGCCGCGATACGCGGTTGCCAATCTTCGGCCCGCACATGCTCGACGCGAGGAAAGCGCGTCGCTTTGAGGCCCATCTGGAACCAATTGATCATCGTGTAGACGTCGTAGACCGGCAGACCCAAGGCGGTGGAGACGGCCGGGCCGAAGGGCGGCATGTTGGTGCATTCCAGGACGATGGCTCCGACCTCGGGATGATCCGTGACGAGGCGGTTGGCGGCGTCCATCAGATCCGCCTCGCAGTCCTTCCAGTCGTATTCGGTCGCCTTGTCGGTGAAGATCTTGGTCAAGGTCTTGCCCGTCTCCGTGCCCACGACGGGGGTGTCGAGGGGCACGCCGGCGGCCGCGAAATGCTTGGGCGTCAGGTTGCGGGAATCGGCGGTGATGATGCCGACCCGCTTGCTGGTCGGCATCAGACATTGGACCCAGGGCACCTGGATGATCGAACTGGCCGCGACCGGCACACCGGCATGCTCGGCCAGCTCGCGCTGGAACAGGGCGAGGAAGCCGCAGGTCGTGGCGATGCCGTTGGCGCCGCGCTCGACCAGGCGCTTGGCGCCGTCGATGAAGGGGTCGAGCAAGCCGTCGAGCTGGCGGTCCACCACGTTGTGGGGAGTCGCGCCCTGGACCTTTTCGATCAGCACGGGGAAGGGCCAGGTATCCGGATTGCCGCCGTCGCCGACGACGCGCGGGAACTTGGTGTCCAGCATCAAAATGCCGACGGTGCCGCCGCCGTTGCTGCGCAAGGTGTCACGTTCCATCTCGTCCTCCCTGAGGATGCGAAGTTCGGGAAATGCTATCGCATATCCGGGGCGGAGCGCGCCAGTGCGATGGGTTATTCGGCCGCGATCAGCGCGGCGAAGCCCGGCTCGAGCCCGTCCTTGAAGCGAACCCGGCCCTCG
>JABIRQ010000300.1 GCA_018699755.1 Rhodospirillaceae bacterium
GCGCCGCACGGGTCGTGCGCGCCGTTTCGGACATGGACGTCTATATCGAACAGCCCTGCCTGTCCTATGAGGAATGCCTGAGCATCCGCCGGCGGACCAGCCACCCTTTCATCCTCGACGAATCCATCGACGGCCTCTCGACCTTCCTGCGGGCCCATGGCGACGGGGCGATGGATACGATCAACCTCAAGATATCGAAAGTCGGCGGCATCACACGGGCGCGCACGATCCGCGATCTCTGCGTCCAGCTCGGCTATGCCATGACGATCGAGGACACCTGGGGCGGCGATATCACGACGGCGGCGATCGCCCATCTCTCCCATTCGACACCGGAGGAGTTCCGCTTCGCGGCGACGGACTTCAACAGCTACGTCACGGTCTCGACCGCCGAAGGCGCCCCCCAGCGGGTCGACGGCCGGATGGCGGCGAGCGACGCGCCCGGCCTCGGCATCGAACCGCGCATGGACGTGCTGGGCGATCCGGTCTTCGAGATCGGCTGAGCGCCCGGCGCAGCAAGGCGGGCTAGCGCTTCGCCCGCATCCAGGGCGGCGACAGGGCCGCGATCTCTGCATGAACCGGGCAAGCTCGATGATGAGCGCCGGGGAGATAGCCGGTGCTCATCAGGAATTCGTTCACGACCTCCGGCCCCATGAACTTGAAGGTCTTGCGCATCAGCTTGGTCCAAGACGCCAGGTCGAGCGGATGCTGCCTATCCAACCAGG
Source organism: Rhodospirillaceae bacterium (assembly GCA_018699755.1). GTDB lineage: Bacteria > Pseudomonadota > Alphaproteobacteria > CADEGL01 > CADEGL01 > JABIRQ01. The sequence goes on from JABIRQ010000300.1 coordinate 723, forward strand.
CGGCGAAGGAACCGTGCTCCCGCGCCAAATCCCGGACGACGCCCGCGTTGTGAACGACGGCCGCGATCTTGAGGCGGTTGCGGATGATCCGCGCGTCTTCGCGCAGGCGCGCCTCGTCCTCCGGCCCGAAGACCGCGATGCGGTCGATATCGTAATCCAGAAATGCCGCGCGGAAGCCTTCGCGCCGCTTCAGCATCAAGAGCCAAGACAGGCCGGCCTGGTTGATCTCCAGCACCAGCCGCTCGAACAACACCCGGTCGTCCGATACGGGGAAACCGTATTCGCTGTCGTGATAGGGGCCGTGCCATTCGTGGCCGGGCGCAATCGCGCAATAGCCGTCGGGCGGCAGGGGATCAGCCGCCACGCGACATCTCGCGGAAGGAGATCAATTCGGCGTCGATCACAAAATAGATGCCGACCCAGAGGATGGCGGAGATCGCGGTGGTCAGCGCGAATTTCAACAGCAGGCGCGGCCGCTTGGGGGCGCCATGGGCCTGGCCGGACACATCCGGTTCGTCCGCCTCGCGGTTCAACCCGATGGGCAAGGTCATGAAAAGGACAAGCCACCACAGGATGACGTAGACGACGATGCCGCCGGCCAGATCCATCGTTCAGACCTCTTCCAGTTCCACCAGAGTGCCGCAGAAATCCTTGGGATGAAGGAACAGGACCGGCTTGCCATGGGCCCCGATGCGCGGCTCGCCGTCGCCCAGAACGCGGGCCCCCGCGGCTTTCAACCGGTCGCGCGCGGCGCGGATATCCTCGACCTCGTAGCAGACGTGATGCATGCCCCCCGCCGGGTTCTTGCCAAGGAAGCCGGCGATGGGCGAGCCTTCCCCGAGGGGCTCCAACAGCTCGATCTTGGTGTTCGGCAGGTTTACGAAAACAGTGGTCACGCCGTGCTCCGGCACCGCCACGGGCTTCGAAACCTCGGCGCCGAGTTGGTCCCGGTAGACCGCCGCGGCAGCCGCCAGGTCGGGCACGGCAATGGCGACGTGATTGAGCTTTCCGATCAAGACTTCACCATATAGGCCCGTTGCCGCAAGCGCCTAGACGCGCACGATATGGATATCCGTCGGCGGACGCTTGCCGTGGCTGTCGCGCAGGGACCGGCGCACGGCGCGGCGGGCCGTTTCGCGCAGGGCCTCGTCGTCCATCCGTTCGCGCCGCCGCATCCCCTCGACGGCGAGGCGGACGGCGAGAATCGCCTCCTCCACCCCCGCCGCGTCCGGGCTGTCGGAGAGTCCGTGGACCGTAAGCTGCGGATCGCGCAGCAGATGCCCCTCTTCGTCCACGACCAGGGTCGCGACGGCGGCGCCGTTCCAGCCCATCTGGCGCCGTTCGCGGATCGCCGGGCCGTCGACCTGGACCAGCTTGGTCCCGTCCAGCGCCAGGCGACCGGCGGGCACCTCGCCGATGACGCCCGCCGGGCCGGGCGCCAAGCGGACGATAGAACCGTTATAGGGCTCGATCGCCACGGGGACCTGACACTCGCGCGCCAAGAGAGCATGGGCCTGCATGTGGCGCAGCTCGCCATGGACCGGAACCGATATCTCCGGCCGCACCCATTGATACATGCGGGTCAGTTCGTCCCGGTTGGGATGGCCCGATACGTGGACGAACTGATCCTTCTCGGTGACGATGTCGACATTCATCCCGGCCAGGCGGTTCTGGAGGGCGAAGATGGATTTCTCGTTGCCCGGAATGATGCGCGAGGAGAACACCACCGTGTCCCCCGCCTCCAGCACGATATGGGGGTGGTCGTCGGCGGCGACACGGGCAAGGGCCGAGCGCGGCTCGCCCTGGCTTCCGGTGCAGGCGATCAACACCTTCTCGGGCGGCATATAGGCGGCCTCGGCGTCGCTCAGGAAGTTCAGCCCGTCGAGATAGCCCGTCTCCTGAGCGGCTTCGAGCATGCGCCAGAGCGAGCGGCCGGCCAGGGCGGCCTGGCGCCCGGTCGCCTGCGCCACCGCATGGACGGTCTCGAGCCGAGCGACATTGGATGCAAAACAAGCGATGGCAACGCGCCGGTCGAGACCCTCGACCAGTTCGATCAGGCTTTTCCGCAGGGCGCCCTCGGAGCCGGAATGGCCAGGCGAAAGGGCGTTGGTCGAATCGCAGACCATGGCCAGCACGCCCTCGTCCCCCAGAGCGCACAGAGCGCCTTCGTCCGCCTCGGGGCCGACCAGGGGATCAGGATCGAGCTTCCAGTCGCCGGTATGAAGAATCGTGCCCAGATCGGTGCGGATGACCAGGGCCTCCGGTTCGGGAATCGAATGGGTCAGGGTGATGAGCTGGATACGGAACGGGCCGAGTTCGAAACTCGCATCCATGGGGAGGATGTTAAGCGGTACCTCGTCCTCCAACTCGTATTCGGCCAGCTTGCGGCGTAGCACGGCGGCCGTGAAGGGCGTGGCGTAGACCGGGCAGCGCAGCCGCGGCCACAGATACTGGACCGCACCCAGGTGGTCTTCATGGGCATGGGTCAGGACCAGGCCGACCAAGTCATCGCGATAGGTCTCGATGAAGGTGGGATCGGGCATCACCACATCGACCCCCGGCAGGGATTCGTCGGCGAAGGTGATGCCAAGATCGACCATGAGCCACTTTCCGGCATGGCCGTAGAGATTGAGGTTCATGCCGATCTCGCCCGAGCCGCCCAGCGGCACGAAGAGCAGCTCGTCGTCGCGCGGCGCCGTCATTCGGGGCGGTTCCGGCGCCAGATCTCCAAGAGGCCGCGCATCGTCAGATCGAGATCGACATGATCGATCGCGTCGGTCGCGTCGGCGAAAAGCAAGGCCAATCCACCGGTGCCGATGACCGTAGGATCCTTCGCACCGTATTCCGCCCGGATACGCGAGACCAGGCCCTCGACCAGGCCGACATAGCCCCAAAAGACGCCCGATTGCATGGCCGGCACCGTGGACCGGCCGATGACTTGATCCGGCTTGGCGATCCCAATGCGCGGCAGGCGCGCCGCCGCCATATAGAGAGCCTCCAGAGACAGGTTCACGCCGGGCGCGATGACGCCGCCGATATAACTGCCCTCGGCGTCGACCACGTCGAAGGTCGTGGCCGTGCCGAAATCCACGATGATCTTCTCTCCCGGATAGCGAGCTTGCGCGGCCACCGCGTTGACCAACCGGTCCTCGCCCACCTCGGCCGGGTTCGGCACCAGGACCGCGAGGCCCAGGTCGAGGCCCTTGGCCCCCACCACCACCGGCTCCGCCCGGAAATAGCGGCGGCACAGTATTTCGAGGGCGCGTGCGTTCGCCGGCACGACATTGGCGATGATCGCACCCGACACGTCCTCAGGCCCGGTACCCTGCAAGGCCATCAGCGCGGTCAGCCAGACGGCGTATTCGTCCGCCGTGCGATGGGGGTCGCTCGACGCGCGCCAATGCCCGCGCTGAACATCGCCTTCATAGAGAGCGAAGACGACATTGGTGTTTCCCGAATCGATGGCGAGCAACATGGTCCTATCCCGAACTCTATCCCGGCAACGCAAAGACTTCGCCAGCCAGAACCCGGCGCAGAGCGCCGTCCGGCAGCTCAAGCATCAGGGCGCCGGTCTCGTCCAAATCGGCAAAGCGTCCCTCGATAGTCTCGCCCGCGAGGCGGGCCTGCAAGCGCCCATCGCGACCGGCGGCATGGCGCAGCCAAGCCAGGCGGACAGGTGCGAACCCCTCTTCCCGCCAACGCGCAAGCCATGCGGCCATAGCCCGGCCATAGGCCGACAACAAGACCGGAACGGGCGGCGGCCCGCCGAGAGTGGCCAGGCTGGTCGCCGGGCGTCCGGCATCCTCGGGATGGCTGGCGACATTGACGCCGGTTCCTATCACGAGCCAATCGAGCCTGCGCGAACCGGTCAGACGGGATTCGAGCAAAATGCCCGCAAGCTTGCGTCCGCCCGCCAGCAGGTCGTTGGGCCATTTCAATTCGATCCCGCCAGCCTCGGGCATCGCGTCCAGGATCGCCTCGCGCAGGGCGACGGCCGTGACGAAGCCGAGTTGTCCCGCATCGGCCGGCGCGCATTCGGGCCGCAGGAGGAGAGAGGCATAGAAATTGCCCGGTGGCGAAGTCCAGGTTCGCCCGCGCCGCCCCCGTCCGGCCGTCTGCTCTCGCGCCCAAATCAAGGTGCCGTCCGCAACGCCCGCTTCGGCGCGCCGCACGGCTTCGGCATTGGTGCCGTCGATCGCGCCCAGCGCGACGAGGCTGAACTCCGGCGGCAGGCCCAGCCCGTCTTCGGCCACAGCCGCCTGCATCATCCTCCGAACAGGGCGGAGGCGGCGGCGGCGGCGCGACCGACGAGCGGCTCGGGGGAGACGAAGAAGAACAAGGTGAAGACGGCGGTGGCGGCGAGGATCCAGCTCAACTCGCGTCCCATGGGCCGATCGAAGCCCTCGTTCGGGTCGTCGAAATACATCAGCTTGACGATGCGCAGGTAGTAGTAGGCGGCCACCACGCTCGACAGCACGCCGATCACCGCGAGGGTGTAAAGCCCGGCCTCGATCGCCGGCAGGAAGATGTAGAGCTTGCCGAAGAACCCGGCCAAGGGCGGAATGCCCGCCATCGAGAACATGAAGATGGCGAGGGCCAGAGCCATACCCGGGTTGGTGCGCGCCGCGCCCGCCAGGTCTTCGATGCCTTCGACCATGCGGCCCTGGCGGCGCATGCCCATCACGCAGGCGAAGGTGCCGACCACCATGGGCAGATAAAGCGCCAGATAGACCAGGATGCCGCGCACCCCCTCCTCGGTCCCGGCGGCCAGACCGATCAGCGCATAGCCCATATGGCCGATCGAGCTGTAGGCGAGCAGCCGCTTGATATTGGTCTGCCAGATCGCCGCGAAGGCGCCCAGCAGCATGGAGGCAATGGAGATGAAGACGATGATCTGGCGCCATTCGGCCGCCGCGCCGCCCAGCGGTTCGATCATCACCCGGACAAACAGGGCCATAGCCGCAATCTTGGGCGCAGAGGCGAAGAAGGCCGCGACGGGGGTGGGCGCGCCTTCGTAAACGTCCGGCGTCCACATATGGAAGGGCACCGCCGAGACCTTGAAGGCCAGGCCGGCGACAAGGAAGACGATGCCGATGACCAGACCCAGCCCGACATCGCCGCCCATGAGAACTTCGGTCAGGCCGTCGAACCGGGTCGTGCCGGCGAAGCCGTAGATCATCGAAGCGCCGTAGAGCAGCATCCCCGAGGACAGCGCGCCCAGGACGAAATACTTGAGCCCCGCCTCCGACGACCGGACCGTGTCGCGCCGGAAGGCCGCGAGGACGTAGAGGCACAGGCTCTGCAATTCGAGCCCCACATAGAGCGCGATCAGATCGTTGGCCGAGATCATCATCATCATGCCGACGGTCGCGTAGAGCACGAGAATGGGAAACTCGAAACGGGCGATCCGCTCGCGCTCGTTGAACCCCGTGGCCATGATCAGCGCCAGGGCCGCGCCGAGCAGCGCCAGTTCCTTCATGAACACGGCGAAGGCGTCGGTCACGAACAGACCGCCGAAAGCGAGGGAGCGCCCGTCCGCCGCCTGGGGCACCAAGACCCCCGCGACCACGAGGCTCGCCACCACGGCCCAAGTCATCCAGTGGCGCGAAGCGTCGCCCTGGAACACGCCGAACATCAGCAGCACCATGCCGATCACGGCCAGGAAGATTTCCGGCAGGGCCGGCATCAGGGTGAGGCTTTCCATGATCCGCCCTCCCCTAGCGCGCCGCCAAGGCCGACGGGCCTTCGCCCGCAGCCAGCGCCGCTTGATAGTTGCCGAGGAGCAGCTCGACCGAAGGCTCCATCACCTCGATGAAGGAGGTCGGGTAGATGCCCATCCACAGAACGATGGCGAGCAACGGCGCGAAGATCAGAATCTCCCTGCGATTGAGATCCGTGATCTCCATCAGGTCGGCCTTGGTCAGCTTGCCGAAGATGACCCGCCGGTAGAGCCAGAGCATATAGGCCGCGCCCAGGACCATGCCGAGCGCGATCAGGGCCGCCGCCCAGGTGCTGACCTGGAAGACTCCGACCATGACCAGGAACTCGCCGATGAATCCGCTGGTCCCCGGCAGGCCCACGCTGGCGAGCATGAAGACCATGAAAACGAAGGCGTAGAGCGGCATACGGTGGACCAGGCCGCCGTAACGGTCGATCCGGCGCGAATGGATTCGGTCGTAGATCACGCCGACGACGAGGAAGAGCGCCGCCGAGACGACGCCGTGGCTCAACATCTGGATGATCGCCCCTTCGACGGCCTGCAGGTTCAAGGCGAAGATACCGATCGTCACGAAGCCCATATGGGCCACCGAGCTATAGGCGATCAGCTTCTTCATGTCCTCCTGCGCCAGGGCGACGAGCGAGGTGTAGATCACGGCGACGATGGACAGGGCGAAGACAACGGGCAGGAAGAAATCGGTCGCCAGCGGGAACATCGGCACCGAAAAGCGCAGGAAGCCGTAGCCGCCGAACTTCAACAGCACGCCGGCGAGGATCACCGAACCCGCCGTCGGTGCCTCGACATGGGCGTCGGGCAGCCAGGTGTGGACCGGCCACATGGGAACCTTGACCGCAAAGGAGGCGAAGAAGGCCAGCCAGAGCCAGGTCTGCATGCCGGACGGAAACTCGTAGGCCATCAGGGCCGGAATATCGGAGGTGCCCGCCTCGAAATAGATCGCCAGCATGGCGAGCAGCATCAGGACCGACCCGAGCAGGGTGTAGAGGAAGAACTTGAAGGCTGAATAGACCCGGCGCGGCCCGCCCCAGATGCCGATGATCAGGAACATCGGGATCAGCACGCCTTCGAAGAACATGTAGAAGGCGAAGAGGTCGAGGGCGCTGAAGGTGCCGACCATCAGGGTTTCGAGCACCAGGAAGGCGATCATGTATTCGCGCACGCGCGTCTGGATGGCCTCCCAGCTCGACAAGATGCAGATCGGCGTCAGCAGGGTGGCGAGCAGGACGAAAGGCATCGAAATGCCGTCGACGCCCATGTGGTAGCTGATGTTGAAATCAGGCAGCCAGGCGACCTGTTCCTCGAACTGGAACCCCGCGACGCCGCGCTCGAACCCGAACCAGATGTAAAGCGACGCAACGAAGGTGAAGAGCGAGGTCCAGAGCGCGACCCAGCGGGCGTTGCGCGCGACATCGGCCTCCTCGCCCCGGATGACCAGCACCAGCAGGGCGCCGACCAAGGGCAGGAAGGTGACGACGGAAAGGATGGGAATGTCCTGCATCGCCCTAACCCGCCCGCGCGTAGAGATACCAGGTGATCAGGCCGACCACCCCGATCAGCATGGCGAAGGCGTAGTGGTAGACGTAGCCGCTCTGCATCCGGCTGGCCCGCCGCGCGATATTCATCGAGGCGGCCGCGATCCCGTCGGGCCCCACGCCGTCGATCACCGCGCCGTCGCCCGATTTCCACAATCCGCGGCCGAGTGCGTTGGCGGGGCGCACGAAGAGGAAGTCGTATAGCTCGTCGAAATACCACTTGTTCAGCAGGAACAGATAGACGGGCCGGAACCGCGCCGCGATGCGCGCCGGCAGATCGGGGCGGGTCATGTAGAGGTAATAGGCTCCCGCGATCCCCAGAACGGCCATGATCAGCGGCAGCAGCACGACCCAGAGGGGCGAATGATGCGCCGCCTCGATCGAGTTGTTGGCCGGCAGGATCAGGATCGAATCGCCCCAGAAGGCGTGCAGATCCTCGCCCACGAACAGGCCATAGGCGATCACCCCGGCAAAGATCGCGCCGATCGACAGGAACATCAGCGGCACGGTCATAACCTTGGGCGATTCGTGGATATGGGCCTCGGTCTCCTCGTCCATGCGCGGCTTGCCGTGGAAGGTCAGGAAGATCAGGCGCCAGGAATAGAAGGCGGTCAGCAGGGCCGCCGCGATGCCCAGCCAGAAGGCGTATTGGCCGAACCCGGTATGCGCGCCCCAGGCCGATTCGAGGATGATGTCCTTCGAATAAAATCCGGCGAAACCGAAGATGCCCGGAATGCCGATCCCGGCCAGGGCCAAGCTGCCGATCCACATCATGGCGTAGGTCACGGGAATCTTCTTATAGAGCCCGCCCATGTGGCGCATGTCCTGCTGATCGGAGACGGCATGGATCACCGAACCGGCGCCGAGGAAGAGCAGCGCCTTGAACCAGGCATGGGTCATCAGGTGGAAGATCGCGGCCGGATAGGCCGAGACCCCCAGGGCGAAGAACATGTAGCCGAGCTGGCTGCAGGTCGAATAGGCGATCACTCGCTTGATGTCGTTCTGGACCAGGCCGATGGTCGCCGCGAACAATGCGGTCGTGCCGCCGACCACCGCGACCACGGCCAGGGCGGCCGGGGCGTATTCGAACATCGGCGAAAGGCGCGCGACCATGAAGACGCCGGCCGTCACCATCGTCGCGGCGTGGATCAGGGCGGAGACCGGGGTCGGCCCCTCCATCGCGTCGGGCAGCCAGGTGTGCAGGATGAACTGAGCCGACTTGCCCATCGCGCCGATGAAGAGCAGCACGCAGACGATGGTCAGCGCGTCGAAGTTCATGCCCAGGAATTCGAGGCCGGCGCCGACCTTGCCCGGCGCGGCGGCGAAGACGGTCGAGAACTCGACCGAGCCGAACAGTAGGAAGACTCCCATGATGCCGAGGGCGAAGCCGAAATCGCCCACCCGGTTGACCAGGAAGGCCTTGATCGAGGCCGCGTTCGCCGCCTCCCGCTCATACCAGAAGCCGATTAGCAGATAGGAGACCAGGCCCACCCCTTCCCAACCGAAGAAGAGCTGCAGGAAGTTGGGCGCGGTCACCAGGGTCAGCATGAAGAAGGTGAACAGGCTGAGATAGGCCATGAACCGCGGCTTGTGCGGGTCATGGGACATGTAGCCGATCGAATAGATGTGGATCGCCGAGGAGACCAGGGTGACGGTCAGCACCATGACCGCGCTCAAGGTATCGAACTTGAGGCCCCAGGACGCCTCGAAAGTCCCCGCGTCGAACCAGGTGAAGAACTCGATCACGCGCGGTTGGCCGCCGAGCGCCACCTCCATGAAGATCGGGATCGACAAGGCGGCCGACAGGACCATCAGGCCGCAGGTGACGAGCTGCGCACCCCGGTCCGAAATCTTGCGGAACAGACCGAGCAGCCCGACGATCGTGGCGCCGAGAAGCGGGGCAAATATGCAGGCGACGTAAAGCACGCTGTCCTCAGCCCTTCATGACGTTGAGGTCTTCGACCGCGATGGTCCCGCGGTTGCGGAAATAGACGACCAGGATGGCGAGGCCGATCGCCGCCTCGGCCGCGGCGATGCCGAGCACGAACATGGCGAAGATCTGCCCGACCAGGTCCCCGAGATGGGCCGAGAAGGCGACCAGGTTGATGTTGACCGCGAGCAGCATCAGCTCGATCGACATCAGGATGATGATGACGTTCTTGCGGTTCAGGAAGATGCCGAAAATGCCGAGGGCGAAGAGGATCGCTGCGACGGTCAGGTAATGGGCCAGGCCGATTTCCATCAGATGCCCTCCCCGCTGCGCACCTTGACGACTTCGAGCGAATCCTCGCGTCGGCGGTCCAGTTGAGCCGCGATGCGCTGCTTCTTGACCCCGTCGCGCTGGCGGTGGGTCAGGACAATGGCGCCGATCATGGCGACCAGCAGGATCAGGCCCGCCACCTGGAACAGGTACGCGTATTTCGTATAGAGCACGAGACCCAAGGCATGGGCGTTGGTGATCTCGCCGGCCACCGGAATCGGATCGGTGCCGACCGCCTCCGCCCCTGGCGCCACGGCCCAGGCGCCGAAGACCAGCACCAGTTCCGCCACCAGGACCAGGCCGACCAGCGCGCCCACGGGCAGATATTGCTGAAAGCCCTGGCGCAGGGCGACGAAGTTGATGTCCAGCATCATGACGACGAAGAGGAACAGCACCGCGACCGCGCCGACATAGACGATAACCAGGACCATCGCCAGGAACTCCGCCCCCATCAACACGAACAGGGCGGCGGCGTTGAAGAAGGCGAGGATCAAGAACAGCACCGAATGCACGGGATTGCGGGCGCTGACGACCATCACGCCCGAGGCCACGGCCACGGCGGCGAAAAGATAGAAGGCGAGCGCCTGGATAATCACCGGTTTCCCCCTGCCCCTGTCACGATCCCGGTCACGATCCCGCCCCCGCGCCTATTTGTACGGCGCGTCGGCGGCGAGATTGGCGGCGATTTCCACTTCCCAGCGGTCGCCGTTGGCGAGCAACTTGCCCTTGTTGTAGAGCAGTTCCTCACGCGTTTCCGTCGCGAATTCGAAATTCGGCCCCTCGACGATAGCGTCGACCGGGCAGGCCTCCTGGCAGAAGCCGCAATAGATGCATTTCACCATGTCGATATCGTAGCGCGTGGTGCGCCGGCTGCCGTCGTCGCGCGGCTCGGCCTCGATGGTGATTGCCTGGGCCGGGCAGATCGCCTCGCACAGCTTGCAGGCGATGCAACGCTCCTCGCCGTTCGGATAGCGGCGCAGCGCGTGCTCGCCCCGGAAGCGCGGGCTGATCGGCCCCTTCTCGTAGGGGTAGTTGATCGTGACCTTCGGCTTGAAGAAATAGCGCAATGTCAGCCACATGCCGGAGATCAGCTCCGCCAGCAGCAAGGACCTTGCTGTGCGATCGAGAACCATCGCTACCTGCTCTCCTTTCGCGCGTGGCGGCCCGTTCGAGGCACGCCCGTCGATTCGAATAGCTCTGCCGTCACGACGCCACTCCCGCCATCTGGGGCGCCCAGCCGAAGGCAACCAGCACGCCCGCGGTCAGAATGAGCCAGAGCAGCGAAAACGGCAGGAAGACCTTCCAGCCGAGGCGCATGAGCTGGTCGTAGCGATAGCGCGGGAAGGTCGCCCGCACCCAGAGGAAGCAGAACAGCACGAAAGCGATCTTGAGGCCGAACCAGATCGGTCCGGGAATCCAATTGAAGGGAGCCGCGTCGATCGGCGGCAACCAACCGCCCAGGAACAGCACGACCGTCATCGCGCTCATCAAAATCATGTTCGCGTATTCGCCCAGGAAGAACAGGGCGAAGGTCATGGCCGAATATTCGACGTTGTAGCCGGCGACGAGTTCCGCTTCCGCCTCGGGCAGGTCGAAGGGCGCGCGGTTGGTCTCCGCCAGGCCGGAAATGAAGAACACCACGAACATCGGCAGCAGCGGGATGCAGAACCACAGCCCCTTCTGCGCCATCACGATGTCGGAGAGGTTGAGCGAGCCGACACAGAGCAGCACGGTGATGATGACGAAGCCGATGGCGACCTCGTAGGACACCATCTGCGCGGCCGAGCGCAGCGCGCCGAGGAAGGCGTATTTCGAGTTGCTCGCCCAGCCGGCCATAATGATGCCGTAGATGCCGAGGGACGAGATCGCGAAGAGGTAGAGGATGCCGACATTGATATCGGCCAGCACCCAACCCTCGTCGAAGGGGATTACCGCCCAGGCCACAAGGCTGAGAGTGAAGGTCACCATCGGCGCCAGGATGAAGACGACCCGATTCGCCCCGCTGGGGATGATGGTTTCCTTCATCATCAGCTTGAGCCCGTCGGCGATAGGCTGAAGCAATCCGAAGGGACCGACCACGTTGGGGCCGACGCGGAGCTGCATGGCCGCGATGACCTTGCGCTCGGCATAGGTCAGATAGGCCACCGCTCCCAGCAGCGGCAGCACGATCGCCAGGATATAGGCGACGATCAGTGCCGTCGGAAAAACATAGCCTTGCCAGAACTCAGCCATCGGTGCCGGTCTTCTCTTGCCTAGTCTTCTCGCCCATCCCCGGGGCGATGATCTCGGCGCATTGCGCCATGGTCTCCGAGGCGCGGCTGACCGGATCGGTCCGGTAGAAATCGGCGATCGGCGAAGCGAAGGGGGCCGTGTCCAGCTCTCCTTCGGTCCCGAAGGTGCCCCAATCCGCCGGCACGATCCGGTCGTAGGCGCCAAACACCGGGCTGGCCGATTCTAGGCGTGCGCGAAGCTGTTCCAGGGTGTCGTAAGGCAGGGTCGCATCCAGCGCGGCGGAAAGAGCGCGCAGTATCTTCCAGTCCTCGCGCGCCTCGCCCGGTGGGAAATGGGACAAGCGCGCCCGCTGGGCTCGGCCCTCGGTGTTGACGTAGAGGGCGTTCTTCTCGGTATAGGCCGCACCCGGCAGGATCACATCGGCGCATTCCGCGCCCCGGTCGCCGTGATGGCCTTGATAGACCACGAAGGCCTTGGCCAATCGGGCCGTGTCGATCTCGTCCGCGCCCAGCAGGTAAACGATCTCGACCGCGCCGCTCTCCGCGCCGGCCAGGATACCCTCGACGTCGCGCCCCCCGTCGCCCGGCACGAAGCCGAGTTCCATGCCGCCGACCCGCGCCGCGGCGGTGTGCAGCATGTTGAAGCCGTTCCAGCCCTCGACGACCATGCCGGTGTCTTCGGCGATCTTGCGCGCCAGGGCGAGGACAGCCGCGCCATCGGGCCGCGCGAGGGCGCCCATGCCCAGCACGATCATCGGCCGCTCGGCATCCTTCAACACCTTGGCGAAATCGTGCGAGCCGTCGGCAACCGCGCGCAAGGCATCGCCGCCGTCGCCCAGGTGGTCGTAGCGATAGGTCAGGTCATGGGCTTCGCCGATCAGCCCGACGGGAAAGCCCCCGCGCAGCCAGCGCTTGCGGATGCGGGCGTTGACCAACGCCCCCTCCTTGCGCGGATTGGTGCCGACCAGCAGCAGGGCGTCGGCCTCCTCGATCCCGGCGATCGTGGTGTTGAAGCGCCAGCCGGCCGCACCGGCCGGATCGAGCTTCGCGCCGTCCTGCCGGCAATCGATATGGGGCGAGCCGAGACCGGCCACCAGGTCTTTCAGCGCGGCCATGGATTCGCAATCGGCGAGATCGCCCGCGACCGCCGCGATCTTGCCGCCGTTCACGCCCTGAAGGCGCCCGGCGATGGCCTCGAACGCCTCCTGCCAACTCGCCTCTTCCAGCTTGCCGTCGCGGCGCACATAGGGCCGATCGAGACGGCGGCGGCGCAGCCCGTCGCAGGCATAGCGCGTCTTGTCGGAGATCCACTCCTCGTTGATATCCTCGTGCAGGCGCGGCAGCACGCGCAGCACTTCGGGGCCGCGCGAATCGACCCGGATATTGCTGCCGACCGCGTCCATCACGTCGATCGATTCGGTCTTCTTCAACTCCCAGGGCCGCGCGACATAGGCGTAGGGCGCGCTAGTCAGCGCGCCGACCGGGCAGAGGTCGATGACATTCGCGCTCAGCTCCGAATGCAGCGCGCCTTCGAGATAGGTGGTGATCTCCATATGCTCGCTGCGGCCGAGCGCGCCCATCTCCTGCACCCCCGCGATCTCGGTCGCGAAGCGGATGCAGCGCGTGCAATGGATGCAGCGCGTCATATAGGTCCGGATCAGCGGGCCCATGGTCTTGACCGGCACCGCGCGCTTGTGCTCGCCGAAGCGGCTGAAACCGCGGCCGTAGGCCATGGCCTGGTCCTGCAGGTCGCATTCGCCGCCCTGGTCGCAGATCGGACAGTCCAGCGGATGGTTGATCAGCAGGAATTCCATCACCCCGTTGCGCGCCTTCTCGGCGATCTCGGAGCGGGTCTTGACCACCATGCCGTCGGCGACCGGCCAGGCGCAGGAGGCGATCGGCTTGGGCGCGCGCTCGACCTCGACCAGGCACATGCGGCAATTGCCGGCGATCGACAGACGGTCGTGATAGCAGAAGCGCGGAATCTCGATGCCCAGGCGCTCCGCCGCTTGGAGGATCGTCAGCCCGGCTTCGACCTCGATCTCGCGCCCGTCTATCGTGACCTTCGGCATCGCGCGC
>JABIRQ010000265.1 GCA_018699755.1 Rhodospirillaceae bacterium
CGGACCGGCGGCCGGCGCCGCATTGCTCGGGCTGACCGGCTTCGAAGCCCTGCCGCCCGCGCGCCGCTTGAGCTTGGCGCCGCTCCGCGACCCGATCTCCGGCGAGCATCTGGATGAGGCCCTGGTCGCCTGGTTCCCCGGTCCGCAGAGCTATACCGGCGAGGACATGGCCGAATTCCAGGTCCATGGCGGCCGCGCCGTCGTGGAGGGCGTGCTGGCCGCCTTGGCGCGTCGACCCGAATGCCGACCGGCGGAGGCGGGGGAGTTCACGCGGCGCGCTTTCCTCAATGGCCGCCTCGACCTGACGGCGGTGGAGGGGATCGCGGACCTGGTGGCGGCCCAGACCGCCGCCCAGCGGCGGCAGGCCTTGCGCCAGGCCGGTGGGGGCCTGGCGGCGCTCTACGAGGGCTGGAGAGCTGCCCTGGTGGATGCCGCGGCGCAATTCGAAGCGGCCATAGATTTTTCCGACGAGGCCGATGTGCCGGCCGCCGCGCTCGCGGAGGGCGATCGGCGGATCGCGGGCCTGGCCGGGGAGATCCGGGCGCATCTGGCGGGAGCGGAGCGGGGCGAGCGCCTGCGCGACGGTATCGTGGTGGCCATCCTCGGCGCGCCGAATGTCGGCAAGTCGAGCCTGCTGAACCGCTTGGCGGGGCGGGAGGCGGCGATCGTCGCCGAGACCGCGGGGACGACCCGGGATGTGGTGGAAGTTCAAATGGAACTGGATGGCCTGCCGGTGACGATCGCCGACACGGCCGGGCTGCGGGACGCCCGGGACGGGGTCGAAGCCGAGGGTGTCCGACGGGCCGCGGCGCGCGCCGTGGCGGCGGATGTGAGGCTGGCGGTCTGGGATGCGAGCCGGCCCGAAACCCGCGCGGTTGCCCTCGGCGCATTGGAAAAGGGGGCGGCGGACGGGAGGAGCGTTGCGCTGGTGGTCCGGAACAAGGGCGATCTGGCCGCAGGGCCCGGCGGGCCACCCATGGCGGTGCCGGGCGAGCCGGCCGATGAGGTGACGGTGTCAGCCCGGTCCGGGGCGGGGATGGATGCACTCATGACGGCCTTGATGGCGGCGGCCGCGCGGCTCGCCGGGGACGGGCGGGCCGCGGTGCCGACCCGGCTGCGCCACAGACTCGCTCTGGAGGCTTGTCTGACGGCCCTCGACCGGGTGGCGGAGGCGGGCTTGCCGGAGCTTCAGGCCGAGGACGTCCGCCTGGCCTCGCAGGCGTTGGGGCGCCTGACGGGGCGGGTCGATGTCGAGGAAGTCCTGGATCGGATCTTTGCCGATTTCTGCATCGGGAAGTGAAATGTTTCACGTGAAACCGCGGCGGCGGTCGCGCGGGTTGTTTCACGTGAAACAATAGCCGAGCCGCCTAGGTCGGCGCTTTGACACCGATCCCGGCCAGACCTAGATTGCGGCCATGACCGAACGGACCACGAATTCCTGGGATGTCGCCGTTGTCGGGGGCGGCCATGCGGGCTGCGAGGCGGCGGCGGCCGCGGCGCGGCTGGGCGCCCGCACGGTGCTGATCACCCACCGGCTGGACCGCATCGGCGAGATGTCCTGCAATCCCGCGATCGGGGGCCTAGCCAAGGGCCATCTCGTGCGCGAGATCGACGCGCTCGACGGGCTGATGGCCCGGGCCATCGATCGGGCCGGGATCCAGTTCCGCATCCTGAATCGCAGCAAGGGCCCGGCCGTGCGGGGCCCACGCGCCCAGGCCGACCGGGCATTGTACCGCGTGGCCATGGCCGATCTTCTGGGCGCGATCCCCGACCTCACCTTGCGGGCCGGCGCGGTGGAGGATCTGGCGTTCGAGCCGTCCGGCCGGATCGCTGGCGTCGTCCTGGAGAACGGCGAAACCGTCTCCTGCGGCGCGGTCGTTCTGACCACCGGCACCTTTCTCAACGGCCGAATCCATATCGGCACCGAACAGCGCCCGGCCGGCCGCGTCGGCGATCCGCCGAGCACCGGACTGGCCCAAACCCTGGCCCGCCTGGGTCTGCGTCTGGGCCGGCTCAAGACCGGCACGCCGCCGCGGCTCGACGGCCGGACCATCGATTGGCACGGCTTGGACCGCCAGCCGGGCGATTCCCCGCCGACCCCGTTTTCCTTCCTGACCGACCGGATCGAGACGCCCCAGATCGACTGCCATCTCACCGAGACGAATGCGCGGACCCATGCCTTGATCCGCGCCAATCTCGCCGCTTCGCCGATGTATTCCGGCCAGATCGAGGGGATCGGCCCCCGCTACTGCCCGTCCATCGAGGACAAGGTTGTCCGCTTCGCCGACCGGTCCCGGCACCAGATCTTCCTAGAGCCCGAGGGGTTGGAGGATTCCACGGTCTATCCCAACGGCATTTCGACCTCGCTGCCGGAGGCCGTCCAGCGCGCCATGGTCGCGACCATTCCGGGCCTCGAACAGGCCCGCATGATTCGCCCCGGCTACGCCGTCGAATACGATTTCGTCGACCCGCGGGAGCTGGGCCCGAGCCTGGAAACAAAGGCGGCGCCCGGGCTTTTCCTCGCCGGACAGATCAACGGCACGACCGGATACGAGGAAGCCGCCGCCCAGGGCCTCGTCGCCGGCCTCAACGCCGCCCGCCGGGCCGGCGGGGAAGACGGTCACGCCTTCGACCGGGCGGAGGGCTATCTTGGCGTTCTGATCGACGATCTGGTGACGCGCGGCACGGAGGAGCCGTACCGCATGTTCACGTCACGCTCGGAATACCGCCTGCGCCTCCGCGCCGACAACGCCGATCTGCGCTTGACGCCGCGGGGCATCGCGCTGGGCCTGGTCGGTGGCGCGCGCCAACGGGCCTTCGAAGCGCGCCGGGACGCGGTGGCGCGCGCAATGACCCTGGGCCAGAGGCTTTCTGCGTCGCCGGACCGCTTGTTCAAGGCGGGGTATGCGGTCAATCAGGATGGCGTCGTGCGCAGCGCCTTCGATCTTCTGGCCCATCCCGGAATGACGCTCGAGCGCCTCGCCAAGCTTTGGCCCGCACTCGCCGCACTCCCCGCCCATGCGGCCGAGCAGCTTGCGGTCGAAGCCCGTTATGCGCCGTATATCCGCCGCCAGGAGGCGGATATTGCGGCCTATCGGCGGGATGAGGCGTTGCGCCTGGCGCCGGACCTGGACTATGGCGCGATCGCCGGGCTGTCGAACGAGGCCCGGGAGAAGCTCTCGGCGGTCCGTCCGACGACCTTGGGTGCGGCCGGCCGCATTCCCGGCCTGCCGGCGGCCTCGCTGACCACGCTCCTGCGCCATGTGAGGCGGCCGGCGGCACCGGTCAGGCCATGAGCGGGGCGCCGTCTGCGTCAATGACATCTCCGGAATTTCAAGAGGTTATGGGCGTTTCACATGAAACGACGCAGCGCCTCGAAAGCTATCTGGCCTTGCTTGTCGAATGGAACCGGGCGGTTGGTCTCGTCTCAAGACATAGTCTTGAAGATCCCTGGCGCCGCCATATGTTGGATTGTGCTCAGCTCATCAAGCACCTGAATCCCGGGCAAGACCGGCCCATCGTCGATATTGGCAGCGGCGCAGGCCTGCCGGGATTGATCCTGAGCGTCCTTGGATGCCCCGACGTGCATGTGATCGAAGCCAACGGGCGAAAAGTGGCCTTTTTGCGCGAGGCGGCGCGACGTCTGGCCATCGCGCCGGCCATTCATGCCGAGCGAATTGAAGCGATGGCGCCGTTCCCGGCCGCCATCGTGACCGCCCGCGCGGTCGCGCCGGTCGATAGGCTAATTGCCTTGGCCCGGCCGTTTCTTACAAGCGATAGCCGTTGCCTGTTCCTCAAGGGACAAGATGTGGCGGGTGAATTGACGCAAGCCGAGAAAAGGTGGAGAATGCGAAGCCGTCGGATACCCAGTCTATCGGACCCCGAGGGAACGGTCCTCGAGATACGGCTGCCGAACCTGGACAGGACGCCCGGCCCATGACGATCCGACCCAAGATCCCGATGCCTTCCGACCAATCGCCGGAACCGGTGAGCGAAGCGCTCCTGGAGCACCGGACGAAAATCGTGGCCGTGGCGAACCAGAAAGGCGGCGTCGGCAAGACCACCACCGCGGTCAACCTGGGCACCGCCCTGGCGGCTGTGGGAAAGACGGTCCTGATCGTCGACCTCGATCCCCAAGGCAATGCCAGCACCGGGTTCGGCATCGAATCCGCGGCGCGACACCAGACCAGCTATCAGGTCGTTCTGGGCGATACGCCCGTTGCGGCCGCCACCGTTTCCAGTCCGGTTCCCGGCCTTCGCGTGGTGCCGTCCTCCGTGGATCTCTCCGCCGCTGAGCTCGATCTTGCCGATATGCCGCGGCGCGAGTTCCGCCTCCGCGCCGCGCTGGAGGCCGTTCACGATCGCTACGATTACATTCTGATCGATTGCCCGCCGGCGCTTGGGCTCCTCACGCTCAACGCTTTGGTTGCCGCGGATTCCGTTCTGGTTCCCCTGCAGTGTGAATTCTATGCGCTGGAGGGGTTGAGCCATCTGTTGCGCACGGTCGAGCTGGTCAAACGGGCTTTCAATCCCGCCCTTGAGATTCAAGGGGTGGTGTTGACCATGTTCGACAAACGCAACAACTTGTGTGAAATGGTCGCGAGCGATGTCCGCCAGCATCTCGGCGAGAAAGTCTATCGCACGGTCATTCCGCGCAATGTCAGGGTTTCCGAAGCGCCGTCCCACGGCAAGCCGGTCCTGCTCTACGACCACAACTGCCCCGGCGCACAGGCCTATATCCATCTGGCCGGAGAGGTGCTGCGCCGCGATCGGGCGGCCGCCCCGTGACGGATTCGAACGAAGGTCGCCGCCGCAATCTCGGCCGGGGATTGAGCGCGCTTCTGGGTGACTCCGGCGACGACTATTCGCAACTCGACCGGGTGCGCGGGACCAAGGCCGTCCCGGTCGAACAGCTTCGACCCGGAAAGTTCCAGCCCCGCCGCCATTTCTCGCCCGAGGATATGGAGGCGCTCGTCGCCTCCGTGCGAGAAAAGGGCATTCTTCAACCCATTCTGGTTCGCCGCGACACGTCCGACCCAAACCGTTACGAGATCATCGCCGGCGAACGCCGCTGGCGCGCCGCGCAGGCGGCCCAGCTCCATGAGATTCCGGTTCTGGTGCGCGACCTCAGCGACAGCGATGCCCTCGAAGTCGCGCTGATCGAGAACGTCCAACGCCAAGACCTCTCGCCCCTCGAGGAGGCGGAAGGCTATCGCCG
>JABIRQ010000026.1 GCA_018699755.1 Rhodospirillaceae bacterium
GGTCGGGCTGTTGCCTCCGGCCCTGGCGCGCCCCCTCGCCAAGCTTGAGCGCTGGGGATTGTTCATCATCCTCGGGGCCATGATAATCCTTCCGGTGATCGGTCGCAGGCTGGGCCTGGAGATCGGTCTTTTCGAATGGCTGGTGCTCGGTCCCGTGTATTGGATCATCGGCCTCATCGCCCGCCTGACCGGCCACTGAGTTTCCCGGTCATCGAGTTCGACGGAGACGCCCGCCCATGGCCAGCGACCCGCCCGTTCAGGATTTCAACGAGGACGAACCACGTCCGGCGCGCGACAGTCGATTCGTCGTCGATCTGGACGGTTTCGAGGGGCCGCTGGATCTGCTGCTCGAACTGGCGCGGCACCAGAAGGTCGATCTGATCCATATTTCGATCCTCCAACTGGCGGATCAATATCTCGCATTCGTTGCCGAGGCCCGGAAGGTGCGGCTCGAAGTCGCGGCCGACTATCTGGTGATGGCTGCTTGGCTGGCCTATCTGAAATCGCGCCTGTTGCTGCCGCGCACCGATGACGACGAGGGGCCGGAGCCGACGGGCGAGGAGATGGCCGCCGCCCTCCAATTCCAGCTTCGCCGGCTGGAAGCGATGCGCGAAGCGGGCGAAAGGCTGCTTGCGCGGCCGCGCCTGGGCGTCGATATATTCGGCCGGGGCGAGCCGGAGGGGATCACCGTGATCTCGACTCCGGACTACGACCTGTCGCTCTACGAGCTGCTCTCGGGCTACGCGCGGCAGAAGCGGCGTGGCAAGGCGGAAACCTATTCCCTGCCACCACTCAATCTCTATTCCGTGGAGGATGCGATCGAGCGCCTGACCGAAATGCTGGGCCGCTTGCCGGACTGGCGGACCCTGGCCAGTTTCCTGCCCGCCGAACTCGGCGATGGGCTTGAGCGCCGGTCCGCCGTTGCCGCCCATTTTTCCGCCAGCCTGGAAATGGCGCGCACGGGAAGGATCGAACTGCGTCAGGGCGGGGCGTATGCGCCGATCTATCTGCGCCGCAAGGGCGGCCCGGCATGAGCGCCGACATGAACGACGAACGCGCCCAGCAGATCCGGATCCTCGAAGCGCTGCTCTTCGCTGCCGAGGAACCCCTGGACGATGCGAGCCTCAAGGCCCGTCTGCCGGAAGACGCACCGCTCGGTGCGTTGTTGGAAGAATTGCGCGCGCTCTATGCCGGGCGCGGCGTCAATCTGGTCGGCACCGCCGGGCGTTGGGCATTCCGCACTTCGGCCGATCTGGCGCCGTTCCTGCGTTCGGAGCGTACGGTGCGGCGCAAGCTCTCCCGCGCGGCCGTGGAGACTTTGGCCATCGTCGCTTATCACCAACCTGTCACCCGGGCCGAGATCGAGGAGATGCGAGGAGTCAGCGTCAGCCGCGGCACCCTCGACACCCTGCTGGAAGCGGGCTGGGTTCGGCCCGGCCGCCGCCGGCAATCGCCGGGCAAGCCGGTGACCTGGATCACGACCGACGGGTTTCTCGAACATTTCGGCCTGGGCAGTCGCGATGACCTGCCCGGCGTCGAGGAACTCAAGGCCTCGGGTCTTCTGGACAAGCGCCCGGCGATCAGCGCGGTCGGGGCGCTCGGCGGCGAGGACGAAGTCGACCGGCCCGAGGAAGAAGATCCCGATACGGAGGCCTTCGCGGAAGGCCTCCCCGAATAGGCGATGGCGGCGCAGACCGGCGCTGCGGAGGCAGCCGAGGTTCCGGCCATGGAACTTCGGACGGTCCGCCATGCCTTCGGCGGCTTGCAAGCCTTGGACGGCGTCGATCTGGCGGTCGAACCCGGCGAGGTCGTTTGCATCGTCGGCCCTTCGGGCTGCGGGAAGACGACCCTTTTGCGTCTCGTCGCGGGGTTGGAGGTCTTGCAGGAAGGCGAGATCGTTCTGGGCGGGCAGACCGTGGCCTTGCCAGGCCGCCAGGCGCCGCCGGAAGCGCGCGGCATCGGCCTGGTATTCCAGGATTTCGCGTTGTTCCCCCATCTTTCCGTCACGGACAATGTCGGCTTCGGCTTACGCCGCTGGGATCCGGTCGACCGGCGCGCACGCGTGCTGGAAGTGTTGGAACAGTTCGCCATCGGCGAGCTGGTCGACGCCTTTCCTCATACTCTTTCGGGTGGCCAGATGCAGCGCGTCGCCCTGGCCCGCGCGATCGCCCCTCGTCCGCGCCTTCTCTTGCTGGACGAACCTTTCTCGGGCCTCGATTCCCGGCTGCGGGACGCGGTCCGCGACCGCACCCTGCACGATCTCAAGGAGAGCGGCGCGGCCACCCTCATGGTGACCCACGACCCCGAGGAAGCGATGTTCATGGCCGACCGCATCGCCGTCATGCGGGCTGGCCATATCGAGCAGGTCGGGCGCCCGGTGGAGATCTACTATCGACCGGCCAGCGCCTTCGTGACCGCCTTCTTCAGCGACGTGAACCGGTTGCAGGGTGTGGTGCGCGACGGTGCGGTATCGACGCTTTTCGGGGCCTTGCCCGCCGCTGGCCATGCGGAAGGGGCTGAGGTCCAGATCCTGATCCGGCCCGAGGCGCTGCAATTGGCCTGGGCGGGCGAGGGCGACCACGCGGCCAATATCGGGCTGGTGCGCGCGGCGCGGCTTTTGGGGCGCAGCACCCTGGTCCATCTCGACATGCCCCGGAAGGACGAAGCCTTCCTTCATCTGCACAGCCGTGTGGCTCGCAACGTCGCTTTCGGCGAGGGCGACGAGGTCGCGGTGACGTTGGATCAGAGCCAAGCCTTTGTTTTCGCGGCCTCGGAGCCTATATCGGAACCGACGGGGTAAGGCATGACCGGCGGGGCCGGCGTTGCGGCCAGGAGTCGATTCTGCCAATATCCGCCGCAATCGAGGCTATCCCTCAACCGAGGAGCGTTTGAATGGGTTCGTTTAGCATATGGCACTGGCTCGTGGTTCTGGCCGTGGTGCTGCTGTTGTTCGGTGGCGGCGGCAAGATTTCGAAGATCATGGGCGATATGGCCAAGGGCGTGAAATCCTTCAAAAAGAACATGAAGGAAGAGGACGGCGAGGCGTCCGGCGATGGCGATTCCGGCCCTGCACCTCAGATACAACGCAATGCGGACAGCGGTGCGGACACGACCGTCCGCAAGGACGAGGCGGCCAAGACCTGACGCACGCCCCTTGTCGGGGTGTCTCCGTCCGGCCGGGAGCGTGATGCGCCATGCTTGATCTTGGCTGGACCGAAATTCTGTTGATCGCCGTGATCACTTTGATCGTGGTCGGCCCCAAGGAATTGCCGAACGTGCTGCGCACGGTGTCCTACTGGATTCGCCGGGCGCGGGGGCTTGCGCGCGATTTCCAGAAGGGCGTGGACGATATCGTCCGCGAGGCCGAGCTCGACGACATCAAGAAGGAACTCAAGGACGTGTCTTCGGGCGACATGAGCGCGCGAATCGAGAATGCCGTCGACCCGACGGGTGAGATCAAGGGCGCGTTCAAGATGGACGAGTCCGTCGCACCGGAAACGCCGAAAACCGTGAATCCCGCCGCACCGAAGATCGAGTCGCCCGCCGCCGAGGCGGCGGAAACGTCGCCGTCCGATACGCCGGACACAGGGCCGGACGAGGGCAAGGCGCCTTCGCCGACCACCAAGACCGGCGCAAGCGCCTAGCCGATGGCGAAGGAGGCCGGCAACGAAGTGCGGATGCCGTTGCTCGACCATTTGGTCGAGCTGCGCGGCCGCCTGCTCTACAGTTTTCTCGCCTTCATCGTCGTCTTCATCGGCTGTTTCTATCTCGCCGAAGGCATCTTCGCCTTCCTGGTCGAGCCCCTCGCCCGCGAGTTCGAGGGCACCAGCCACCACCGTCTGATCTACACGGCCTTGCACGAGGCTTTCTTCACCTACGTCAAGGTCGCCTTCTTCACCGCGCTCTGCATCACCTTCCCGATTATCGCGACGCAGATCTACATGTTCGTGGCGCCGGGCCTCTACCGTAATGAACGCAAGGCTTTCCTGCCCTTCCTGGTCGCAACGCCCGTCCTGTTCCTCGCCGGGGCGGCCTTCGTCTACTACCTGGTGATCCCGGTCGCCTGGGACTTTTTCCTCGGCTTCCAGACGGCCGGCGGCGACGGCGAACTGGCGATCCAGGTCGAGCCCAAGGTCAACGAATATCTCAGCTTGACGATGACCCTGATCTTCGCCTTTGGGGTCGGTTTCGAATTGCCGGTCGTCCTCACCTTGCTCGGCCGCGTCGGTATCGTTTCGGCCAAGGGACTGCGCGCGAAAAGGCGCTATGCCATTGTCATGGCCTTCGTGGCCGCCGCCGTATTGACTCCGCCCGACGTGATCAGCCAGCTCGGGCTGGCTGTCCCGATTATCGTCCTTTATGAAATTTCCATCCTGATCGTCGCCGTCAGCGACCGCCGCCGCGCGCGCGAACGAGCCGAAGCCGCGGAGGAGGAAGACGAGGACGACGATGTTGAGGAAGCCGAAGGCGAGGCCGCCCGCGCCAAGCGTCAGGCCGAAGACGATGACGATGATGGGTTGGCCGAGGATTCCGACTTCAACATGACCCGTTAGCGCGCCGGCCGATTGCCGGTTCGCCCCCCGGAGGGAGGAATACGAAATGACCAGAAACATCCTGCCCGAAACCGTTCCGCCCGAGGACTTGTCGGACGAAGCGCTCGACCGTTCGCCGAGCCGGCGGCCCTTTGCATCCTTCACGATGGTCTGCGTTCTGGCGACCGAAGCCGGCTGACCCTCGCCGGTGGACGCTCGGGCGGACGGGCCGTATAACTCCGCGAAC
>JABIRQ010000475.1 GCA_018699755.1 Rhodospirillaceae bacterium
CCAGAACGGCGCGACGGGGCGCGAGACGACGATGCCCCATTCCGTGCCCAAGGCTGAAAAGCCCAAACGCAAGGTCGTCGTGGTCGGCGCCGGGCCGGGCGGGTTGGAGGCGGCGCGGGTCTCGGCCGAACGCGGCCACGACGTGGTGCTGTTCGAGCGCGGTGAGGCGGTCGGCGGCCAGACCATCCTGGCCGGCAAGGTCGCCTGGCGCGAGCCGTTGAGCGGCGTGCCCCGCTGGCTCGAGTCCCAGATCAAGAAACTGGGCGTCGATCTGCGCCTGGGGGTCGAGGCGGATGCTGCCATGGTGCGCGCCGAAAAGCCGGACGTGGTGGTGATCGCCACCGGCGGCCGGCCCAATCCCGGCTATTTCAAGGGCGCCGAGCATTGCGCGACGACCTGGGACATTCTCTCCGGCCGGGTCGAGCCGGGCGAAAACGTGTTGCTGCACGACGATCAGGGGGCGGAGACGGGCCCAGTCGCCGCCCTCTTCCTGGCCCAGCGGGGCGCGAAGGTCGAGGTCGCGACCCCCGAGCGCAAGCTGGCGGTCGAGCTGGGCGAATGCACCTTCCCGGCCCATCTGGCCGAACTCTACAAGGCCGGCGTGGTCATCACCGCGGACCATCGCCTGATGGAGGTCTATCCCGAGGGGAACAAGCTGGTCGCCGTCCTGCGCAACGAATACGCCCAGGACATGGAGGAGGAGCGGGTGGTCGATCAGGTCGTGGCCGAGCACGGCACCGTCCCCAATGACGACATCTACTTCGCCCTCAAGCCGCTTTCGAGCAACCTGGGTGACGTGAACCTCCTCGCCCTGGCGGCGAACGAGGACTACCGGGTGACAGCTAATCCTGAAGGCGCGTTCGAGCTCTACCGCGTCGGCGACGCCCTCACCAGCCGCAACATCCACGCCGCCATCTACGATTCCCTGCGCCTGTGCAAGAGTTTCTAGAGCTTTTTTCGAGCGACCGGGTTTGCCGCGGCGTCCAAGTGTGGGTCGTCGCACCCCCTCACCCAGCTCCGAGTAAGGCGCGGCTCTCGCCGCGCCAACCCTGCGCAACCTTCTCTCCCCGATCCCGGGGAGAGAGGGAAATGTTTTGGAAATCAGCGTCGGGTGTTTCCTTTTCCTTCCCTCTTCCCCACCAGGGGGAGAGGGTTGCGCAGCCTTGGCGCAGAGCGCCCCTCATCCTGAGGAGCCGCCGCGAGGCGGCGTCTCGAAGGGGGCGAAGCTGGGTGAGGGGGCTGCCTGCTGAGAACATTTGGACGGGCGCGATGGGGATCGGCGCATGACCGTCGCCGCCGCGACCGGATGGATGCTCGGGCTGGCGCTGCTGGCGGGGGTCGCGCTCGCCCTGCTGCGCGCCCGGCGCTGGGCGGCGGGGCGGCCGGCGCGGGTCGATTGGCTGCGCGGCTTGCTGCGCCTGCCGCGCAGCTATTTCGTCGATCTGCACCATATCGTCGCGCGCGACGCCTATGCCGCGCGCATGCATGTCGCGGCGGCGGGCGGCTTCGTCGGCGCGATGCTGCTGGTCCTCGTCGTCCACCTCCTCGGGTTCGAAAGCCGCGTCCTCGCCTGGCTCCTGCTCGGCCTGCTCGCCTTGATGGCCATCGGCGCGGGCTTCGTCCTGGCACGGCGTCTTGGCGACCGGCCGGCGCGCCTGTCCGGCGGCGGCTTCGACCGGCTGCCCTACAGCCTCTTTGCCTTCGCCTTCGGCTTCGCTCTGTTGACCCTGCCCGATGCTGGGCTGGCCTCGCCCTATGGCTGGTCCTCTCCGCTCGGCCTGATCGGTTTGGCTCTCGCCGCCTGGGGCGCGGTCGAAATGCTGGCCGCGATGCCGGTCGGGCCGATGAAGCATGCCTTCGCCGGCGCCCTGCATCTGGCCTGGCATCCCCGGTTCTCGCGGCTGGGCGCGGATCGTCCGGTCGTGGGTGTCGCCCCGACCGATCTGGAGGGGGACAAGTTGGGGGTCGAGACCCCGGCCGATTTCGCCTGGAACCGTCTTCTGTCTTTCGCCGCCTGCGTCCAATGCGGCCGCTGCGAGGAGGCCTGCCCGGCCTTCGCCGCCGGCCAGCCGCTCAATCCCAAGAAGCTGATCCAGGACCTCGTCCGCGCCATGGACGGCCCGGGCGGCGACGCGGATTACGCCGGCAGCCCCTATCCCGGCCGCGAGATCGGCATGGCGCAGGGCGCGCCCGATGCGGCCATCGTCGGCGACGGGGCGATGATCCACCCGGACACCCTGTGGTCCTGCACGACCTGCCGGGCCTGCGTCCAGGAGTGCCCGATGATGATCGAGCATGTCGATGCCATCGTCGATCTGCGCCGCTTCCAGGCGTTGGAACGGGGCGCGGTGCCGGGCAAGGCCCCCGAGACGCTTCTGGAACTGCGCCAAGCCGACACCGTCTCCGGCCGCCCGCTTTCGGCCCGCCTCGATTGGGCCGCCGATCTCGCCCTGCCGGTCCTGGAGGAAGGCGAGTCCTGCGATCTGCTGCTCTGGCTGGGCGAGGGGGCTTTCGATCTGCGCAACCAGCGCACCTTGCGCGCGTTGGTCCGGCTACTGCGCGCCGCCGAGGCCGATTTCGCCGTGCTTGGGGCCGAGGAACTGGATACCGGCGACCTCGCCCGCCGCCTGGGCGATGATGCGACCTTCCAGGGCTTGGCCCGGCGGAATGTCGGAACTCTCGCCAAACGCAGTTTCAAGCGCATCGTCACGGCCGACCCCCATGTCTTTAATAGTCTGCGCAACGACTACCCGGCGATGGGTGGGGACTACGAGGTGGTCCATCACACCCAATTGCTCCAGGAACTGGTGGCATCGGGCCGCCTCGTCCCGGCGCAGCGCGAGGGCGGCGCGGCGATCACCTATCACGATCCCTGCTATCTCGGCCGCTACAACGGTGAGACGGCCGCGCCGCGCGCCCTGCTCGACGCCATCGGGGCGGAACGGCGCGAGATGGCGCGCTCCGGCATGCGCTCCATGTGCTGCGGCGGCGGGGGTGGCGCGCCCCTGACCGACGTTCCCGGCGAGGCCCGCATCCCCGATCTGCGCATGGCGCAGGCTGCCGAGACCGGGGCAGGGATCGTCGCCGTGGCCTGTCCGAACTGCGCCGTCATGCTCGAGGGTGTGGTCGGCGATCGGCCCGAGGTGCGCGACGTCGCCGAACTCCTGCTCGAAGCGGTGGAGGGCGCGGCATGACCGGCGGAGACAAGCGCAAACGCCGCGACCCCTTCGCCGAGCGGGCGGAGACGGGCCGCGACGGCCGCAAGCGCATCGACCGGACGGCTGGGGTAGAGGCGGATGCCGTCCCTTCTGCGACGGCCCAGGCTGCGGCTCCGTCCGGGCGGGTGCGGAAAGATCCCTTCGGCGACCGCGCGGCGGCGGGTGCGTGCGGACGCAAACGGATCGACCGGACGGGCGGGGCGGGCGAAACGCCTGCGGCGGCCGAGTCGTCGCCGGGCCGCCCGCGCAAAGACCCCTTCGCGGATCGCGCCGCAGTGGGCGCGAGCGGGCGCAAGCGCGTGGATCGCGCACGGGAGGCGGAGCCCGCCGAAGCCGTATCCGATGGCGGACGGGCACGCCGCAACCCTCATGCCGACCGGGCCAGGCGGCGCGGCGGCGAGTCCGCGGCCGTGCCGGCGACGGCCTTGCCCGTGGCGACGGCCCCCGCCGCGCCGGCCGAGCGGATCAAGACTGTGGACAGCCCGACC
>JABIRQ010000280.1 GCA_018699755.1 Rhodospirillaceae bacterium
ATTTATTAAAAGCTATAATAGCATTTTCAGTTGTTGTAATATCTTATGTGATTTTTACTATAAATGCATACAAATCTCTTTTTTACCAAGACATAATGCTGTCCGCTCTTAAATGTCGGATAAACCGCAAAGAATAAAAACGACCAGCTGCGAGAAAGTTTCTAGAATGAAAAATCATATTTCAGTTCAATAAGTATGTTTTCAGCAGAGTACCTCCTCCTCTTCACCCTGGCGGCCATCGCCCTCGGCGCGTCCCCGGGGCCGTCGAATCTCTATGTCCTGGGGCGGACGGCGGCGCAGGGGACGGTGGCAGGGGTCGTCTCGTCCCTCGGCCTGGCGGCGGGCGGGATGGTTCACGCCCTCGCGGCGGCGTTCGGCCTCTCGGCCCTGTTCGTCCATTCGCCCGCCGCCTTCGCGGCGGTGAAATTCGCCGGCGCGGCCTACCTCGCCTATCTCGGCCTGCGCCTGATCCTGGCGCGCGAAGCGGGCGACCTGGCGCTCGGGGGCCCGGCCCGGCGCGGCACGCGGCGGCTGTTCGTCGAAGGGGCCATGACGGAGGTGCTGAACCCCAAGACGGCTCTCTTTTTCATCGCCTTCCTGCCCCAGTTCGTCGATCCGGTGGCCGGACCGGTCTGGCTGCAGATGCTCGTCCTGGGCGCCATCGTGCCGGTCGCCATGCTGCCTTGCGACCTGATCGTCGCTCTGACCGGCGGCGCCCTGGCCGGCCGCCTCGCCCGCAGCGCCGGTCTGCGCCGAGCGCTCAACCGGGTGAGCGGCAGCGTGCTGATCGGCCTCGGCCTGCGCGTGGCCTTGGAGGAAGGGCGCTGATGCGGATCGCCGTCACGGGTGGCAGCGGCAAGGCCGGGCAGGCGGCGCTGCGCGAGCTATTGGACCACGGCCACGAGATCGCGAATTTCGACCTCGCCCCGCCGCCGACCGATCTCGACACGGTCTACGCCGCTATCGATGTCACGGATTTCGGCCAGGTGATGGACGCCTTCTCCGGCCTCGAAGGGCGGCGCGTCTTGCGCGGGTTCGACGCCGTGCTGCATCTCGCGGCGATTCCGACCTCGGGACGGGCCGGCAACGAGGTCGTTTTCCGCACCAATGCGCTGAGCACCTACAACATTTTCGCGGCGGCGGCCAAACTGGGTATTCCGCGCGTCGTCTGGGCGTCGAGCGAGACCATGCTGGGCCTGCCCTTCGCCCGATCCGCGCCGGCCTATGCCCCGCTCGACGAGGAAGCGCCGGCCCGGCCCGAGACGAGCTACGCCCTGGCCAAGGCTTGCGGCGAGGAACTGGCCCGCCAGTTCGCGCGCTGGCATCCGGCCATGGCGTTCCTCGGCCTGCGCCTCTCCAACATTATGGAGCCGCCGGATTACGCCGCCTTTCCCGGCTTCCAGGACGATCCCCGTCTGCGCGCCTGGAACCTCTGGGGCTATGTCGACGCCCGCGATACCGGCCAGGCCTGCCGCCTGGCCTTGGAAGCGGAGATCGCGGGGGCCGAGACCTTCGTCATCGCGGCCGCCGACACGGTGATGGAGCGACCCAGCCGCGCCCTGATGGAAGAGGTCTATCCCGACACGCCGTTCAAACGGCCGGTCGAGGGCAACGAAACCCTGCTCTCGATCGACAAGGCGCGCGCCATGCTCGGCTACGCCCCGCGTCACTCCTGGCGGGAGTCGGGGTAACTCGAGGCTCCTACGGGATGATCTTCAATTCGCGCATTTCACCGAACAGGCGGGGGAACATTTCGCGCGTGTCGCGAAAGCCCTCGAAACCGAACTTGCGCAGCTTGTTGGTCGAGTGGAAATCGTCCCAGTCGCGGCTGAACATGGAATCGCCCTGGGGCCAGTAGACGAACTGTTCGAGCGTGTACTTGCGCAGCCCGTGGGTCTCGCACAGTTCGGCCCAGAGCGGCTCTTTGTCCGCCATCATCTTTTGCAGATCGATCTTCTGGATGCCGCCCATCGGCAGATCGAACCATTCGGCGAAGTCCGGCCAGACATGCTCCGTCCGGTAGACGTCGCCGTTGGCGACGTTGAAATATTCGCCGTGGGCGCGCTCCTCCTCCGCAGCCCAGACGCAAACCTCGGCAAGGAGCTCCGAGTCGAGGGCCTGGGTGATGCGGCGGTAGCCCGCTTCGTTTCCGGGGAAGCGCAAGGGCTCGTCCAATGCCTTCGCGATCGAAGCGTAGACCGCGATGATGTTCAGCAGATTGTAGGGGCTGCCGATCCCCACGCTCATCACCACGCAGGGCCGCAGGTTGGTCCACCGCCATGTGCGCCCCTTGGCGTGGCGTTCTTCCAACCAGCGCTGCATGTCGAAATAGAAATTGGGCGGGAAATGGGTCGGGTCGGTCTCCTCGCTCGGCGTCTTGAACGCGCCCAGATGGGAGCCGTAGGCCCGCGCACCGGTCATCAAGGTCACGTGCTCGATCCCCTCCGACGCCGCCTCCGCCGCCTCGACGAAATTGGCCAGCATGGCGACATTGACAGCAACCGCATCGGCGTCGTTGGCGCGCGGCTGGAAGGCGGCATGGACCAGATGGGTGATGCCCGAGATCGCGCCGATCTTCTCCTGGCAATCCTTCGGATCGAGCAGGTCGACGGACAGATGTTCGAAATCGACGCCGAATTCGGGTGCCGAGCGCGACAGGCCGATGGCGCGCCAGCCCGGCGTTCGCGCGAACTGCTGGGCGACGTAGCGCCCGATCTGGCCCCGGGCGCCGGTGACGAGGACGGTCTTGTCGGCCATGGCGGTTTTCCCTTCCTTGCCCTATTCCGCCGCCGTTGCCTGGGGCCGTGCGCCGCGCCAGGCGGCAAGCAGCGACTCCCCCTTGGCCCGCGCGACTTGGAGATGGCGTTCCTTCACATGGCCGTAGCCGCGAATCTCCTCGGGAATGGAGGCGATCTGAACGGCCAGGGGATGACTGTCGTGGTCGAGCCGTTCCAGCAGTTCCGCCACCGTCGCCTCGTACTCCTCGATCAGCGCCCGCTCCTCGCGTCGCTCGGCCGTCTTGCCGAAGGGGTCGAGGGCCGAGCCGCGCAGGAAGCGCAGCTTCGCCAGCAGGCCGAAGGCGGGCAGCATCCAGGGGCCGAAGGTCGTCTTGGTCAGCTCACCCGTGTCCTTGTCGCGCGGTGCCATAACCGGCGGCGCCAGGTTGAACTCGAGCCTGTAGCCGCCCTCGAAGGCCTCTTGCAGCTTGCGCTTGAAATTGGGGTCGGCGTAGAGCCGCGCGACCTCGTACTCGTCCTTGTAGGCCATCAGCTTGTAGGCATAACGCGCCACCGCCTCGGTCAGGCCGGTCAGGCCCTTGGCTTTTGCCTGCTCGACCGCGC
Organism: Rhodospirillaceae bacterium; assembly: GCA_018699755.1. Lineage (GTDB taxonomy): Bacteria > Pseudomonadota > Alphaproteobacteria > CADEGL01 > CADEGL01 > JABIRQ01. Next base: position 3,342 of record JABIRQ010000280.1, read on the forward strand.
GCGCCCGCTCGACAAGGTCGCGGTAGCGCCGGGCATAGGCGGCGTTCTGGTAGTCGGCCAGATCGGCCGCGCGCCGCTCGATCAGTTCGTCCAGGCTTTCGGAGAGCTTGCGGCTGGGCGAGACCTCGGTGGGCGCGGCCAGATCCTGCACGGCCTTCAGGTCATGGGCTGCCCGGCGGCCCCACAGGAACGCCTCCTTGTTCCAGTCCACCGCCACACCGTTGAGCTCGATGGCCCGCAGGATCGCCTCGTCCGAGACCGGCAACAGGCCCTTCTGCCAGGCATAGCCGACGACGAAGAGATTCGAGGCGATGGAATCGCCCAAGAGGCGCGTCGCCAGGGTGGTGGCGTCGAAGAAGTCGCAGGCGTCGCGGCCCACCGTTTCGGCGATGCGCGCCTCCAGGCTGTCCGTCGGAAAGACCAGGTCCGGGTTGCGGGTGAAGTCGCCGGTGATCGATTCGTGGGAATTGATCACGGCGCGGGTGCGTCCCGGCTGAACCGTGGACAGCACCTCGTCTCCGCCCGCCACCAGGTTGTCGCAGCCGAGCAGCAGGTCGGCGTTGCCTGCGTTCAGGCGCACCGCGCGGATATCCTCCGGCGTCCGACCAAAGCGGACATGGCTGACCACCGCGCCGCCCTTCTGGGCCATGCCGAGCTGATCGACGATGGAGACTCCCTTGCCCTCCAGGTGCGCCGCCATGCCGAGCAGCGCGCCGATCGTGACGACCCCGGTGCCGCCGACCCCGGTAACCAGCACGCCATAGGTGTCGTCGGCCGGCACTTCGGGCACCGTCGGTGCGGGAAGGTCGCGCAGCGCCTCGGGCGCCGCGCCCACGCCGCGGCCCTTGCGCGGCCGGCCGCCGCGCACGGTCACGAAGCTGGGGCAGAAGCCGCGCAGGCAGGAAAAGTCCTTGTTGCACGAGGATTGGTCGATGGTCCGCTTGCGCCCGAACTCGGTCTGGATCGGAATGACCGACAGGCAGTTGGATTTCTCGTTGCAGTCGCCGCAGCCCTCGCAGACCCGGTCGTTGATAAAGACCCGCTGGTCCGGATCGGGGGCCTTGCCGCGCTTGCGCCGGCGGCGCAACTCGGCCGCGCAGGTCTGATCGTAGATCATGACCGAGGTGCCGGGCCATTGGCGCAGATCGCGCTGGATTTCGTCCAGGGCATTGCGGTGATGGATCGTCACCCCTGGCGCGAAATTCGTGCCGACCGGGTATTTCTCCGGCTCGTCGCTGACCACGGCGATGCGCCCGACCCCCTCGGCCGCGACCTGATGGGTGATCGCCGGCACGGTGATCGGCCCGTCGACCGGCTGACCGCCGGTCATGGCCACCGCGTCGTTGAACAGGATTTTGTAGGTGATGCGCGCCTTGGCCGCGGCCGCCGCGCGGATCGCCAGCAGGCCCGAATGGAAATAGGTGCCGTCGCCCATGTTCTGAAAGACGTGCTCGGTCTCCACGAAAGGCGCCTGGCCGAGCCAGGTCGCCCCCTCGCCGCCCATATGGGTATGGGTGAAGACGTTGCGATCCATGTAGGTCGACATGAAATGGCAGCCGACGCCGCCCTGGCCGCGGCTGCCCTCGGGCACCTTGGTCGAGGTGTTGTGCGGACAGCCGGAGCAGAAATAGGGCAGCCGATTCAGGCCGATGCCCGGCAAACTCTCGCGCCGCTTCGCCTGGGCGTCGAGAAAGGCGAGACGCGCGGAAATCCGTTCGCTGTCGTGGAACCGGGCGATGCGCCGGGCCAGGACGCGGGTGATCGCCTCGGGCGACAGTTCGCCCACGGGGTCGAGCTGCTGGCGCCCATCCTCGTCATGGCGGCCGGTGATGCGCGGTCGGCGCCCCTCGGGCAAGGCGTAGCAGGCATCCTTGACGGCCCGCTCGATCTGCTCGCGCTTCTCCTCGACGACCAGAATCTCGTCCAGCCCGTCGGCAAAGGCGCGGTAGGCGTCGAGATCCTGGGGAAAGGGCATGCCGACCTTGAAGACCGTGATGCCGAGATCGGCCGCCGTCCGGTCGTCGAGCCCCAATTCGCGCAGGGCCTGGCGCACGTCGAGCCAGCCCTTGCCGGCGGCGACGATACCGAAGCGCGGCTTTTGGCTTTCCAGGGTGACGCGGTTCAGGCCGTTGGCCCGGGCGAAGGCCAGGGCAGCCGGCAGCTTGACCTCGCGCAGCCGGCGCTCATGCAGGTTCCAGGAATCGGGCAGGCGGATATGCGGACCGGCCTCGGGGAACTCGAAATCGGGGATGACGATCTCGATCCGGCTGTGGTCGGCATCGACCGAGACGGAGGTATCGACCGTCTCGAAGACCATCTTGAAGCCGACCCAGGCGCCGCAGAAGCGCGACATCGCGAAACCGTAGAGGCCGAGATCCAGCACCTCCTGCACGTTCGCGGGGTAAAGGACCGGCATCATCAGGTCCTCGAAGGTCGGTTCGCAATGGGCCGGCACGTCGGAGGAGCGCATGCCGTGGTCGTCGCCCGCCAGGGCCAGGACGCCGCCATGCTTGGAGGTCCCTGCGAGATTGGCGTGGCGGATCGCGTCGACGCTGCGGTCGAGGCCCGGCCCCTTGCCGTACCACATGGAAA
>JABIRQ010000441.1 GCA_018699755.1 Rhodospirillaceae bacterium
CAAGCTTTTGATCAAGGTCGACACATAGGCCGGCAGGATTATCAGGGCGGTCAGATGGCCATAGGCCAGCAGGCTGTGCTCGATCCAGAAATCGGTGGTTGTCATCACGGCGACGAAACCGGCGACGCTGGCCGCCGTCGCCGCGGCCAGCCAGCCCAAGCCGAACCGGAATCCGAAACCGAAGCTCACCCAAAGATAGACCAGAAAGAACGGCGAACCGCTTTCGCCGAAAAGGTGGAGGGATGCGGAGATGACCGCGAAATCGGTGATCATCGCCGTGAAACGCCGCAATTGGGACCGCGCGGGCGAGACGACGATCCACGCGATATAGACCAAAGACGGCGCCAGATAGCCGAGCACGAGCAACATGCCGGCCCAGACCCTGGGTTGGTGCGTCTCGCCGCTGGTATAGACGAAGGCCATGTAGCCCAAGCAAATCAGCGTTACCGCAATTCGCATCAGCGCCTGCTCGTGCTCGCTGTCGGTGCGGCCGCGCAGACGGGCGGCGATCCGCCCGACCGGCCCCTTCTTCGGGCCGCACCTCTCGTCGCCGGCGGAGGCGGCGCTATCGGAGCGCATTGACGGCCTGTCTGATCGTGCGGCCGGCGGGGAACCGGATACGCACGACCGTTCCCTCCCCCAACACGCTGGAAATCTCAAGCCTGCCGCCGTGCAGGGCCATCAGTTCGCGGGCCAGGGGAAGGCCCAGGCCCTTGCCCCGCTGGGGCCGGGTCATCGCATCGCCGGGCCGCCCGAACGCCTCCATCGAGGCGGAGAGTGTCTCGGCGTCCATACCCGGTCCGTTATCCGCGACCGCGATCTCGATTGCGCCATCGTCGCTCAGCCCCACGTCGATCGCGACGGCGCTGTTGCGGTGGGAAAACTTCACCGCATTGGCCAGAATATGTTCGACGATCTGGCCGAACTTCCGCCGGTCGGCGAACAGGCGCGGCGATCCCGGTCGGGCGCGCATCTCCATGCGAACGCCCGATTGGTCCGCTTCTTCCCCCAAACGCCGGATGACGTCGAGGATGACGCTCGCAACGTCGATCTCGCTTTCGTCCAGGCGCATCGTCCCGGCCTCGATCCGCGCAAGGTCCAGCATGTCGTCGATCAGACGCAGCAGTTCCTGTCCGCTGCCGAGGACGTCATGCGCGAAACCGCGATAGCGGTCGTTGCCCAGGGGGCCGAATAGTTCGTCCCGCATGATCTCGGAAAATCCGAGGATCGCGTTGAGCGGGGTGCGCAACTCGTGACTCATATGGGAGAGGAAGTCGGACTTGGCCCGGTTGGCCCGCTCCGCCTCGTCCTTGGCATGGCGGATCGCCGCCTCGGTCCGCTTGTGCGCCGTGACATCGGTCAGGGTGATCACGCGGCCGCCGCCGGCCATCTCTCGGCAGCTGAACTCGAGCGCCATGCCATTGGGCAGGACATGTTCCCAAGCCTCGTCGGGCGATCGGTGGAGACGCTCCACGGTCTCCGCGCTCAAGACCTCCGGCTCGCCGAGACCAAGAACGCCGGACTCGGCAAGACGACGCAGCACGGACTCGTAAGCCGTTTCCGGCGCCAGCATCGCGTCCGGTAGGCCCAGAAGTTTGGCCGCCTGAGCATTCGACGCGACGATGGTCATGTCCCTGTCGAGCACGATCAGCCCCTGGACCATGGCGTCCTTGGTCGCCTCCAGAAGGCCGGATTTCTCGGCGACCTCGGTCTCTCGCGCTTTGAGGGCCGTGACGTCGAAGGAAACGGTGACAACGGCAGCGCTCACGCCCCTGGTGTCACGCAGCGGGGCCTTGGTCGTCAGGAATGTGCGCTTTTGGCCATTGAGATCGAAGAACACCTCTTCGATTCCGCGCAGCGTCTCGCCCGATTCGACGACCTGCTCGTCCAGACCCCGATGGCGCTCTCCATATTCCGGGCCGAAGACCTCGATCAGGGGCCGTCCCGCGGCATAGTCTGGATCGATCCCGAAGAAGGCAGCTTGGTAATTGTTGATAAAGACGCACCCGCCAGCCGTGTCCGAGGCCGAGATCATCGCCGGCACGGTGTTGATGACCAGGCGGAATTTCTCCTCCGTCTCGCGCAGCTCGCGCTCGTGCAGGCGGTTTGTGGTCTCCAGCCGCCGTTCGAGGGCATAGGCACGGCGTTTGATGATCTCCTGCTGCTTGCGCAGGGTCAGAAGATTCCGCGCGCGGGTGCGGAACTCGTGGTGATCGACCGGACTCAGCAGAAAGTCCGTCGCCCCGGCCTCGAGCGCGCGATAGCGGAAATCCCGATCCTCGTAGACCGTGACCACGACCACCGGCACGTCGAAACAACGCGGCAAGTCGCGAATCCGGGCAATGAAGGCATCACCGTCCATGTCCGGCATCTTGTAGTCGGTGATGACTAGATCGGGCGTGTTCAGGGCCATCCACTCGAGCGCCGGATCGGGCGAGGCGAATGCCTCCACCGCGATGTCCTGGCCGAGCGTCTGCGCCAGTTTCACGAGGATATTACGGTTGGTCACCCGATCGTCGACTATGACGATGGCCGGCATCGCTTCACCTAATTCGCGCGACCGCGTGACGCAGCCGCGTATCCCCCAGTTTCCGCCACCTGCCGTGGCATTCTACATCCTCGTCGTACGAAGATTAACGAAGTATTAACGATAGTTATCCGCCGTCCTTGACGGCAATGCAATCGAGAAGGGGACCCAGTTGGCGGACCCGAACGAGCAATCGCTCGGCCTGACCTGAAACCCCGGCGGGCGAACGAGAGTGGGGCGCGGGCAAGATTGCGGCCAGGCGCGCAGCCTCGGCACGGCTGAGATTTGCCGCTCCTTTGTCGAAATGATGCCGGGCCGCAGCCTCGATGCCGTAAACCCCGGGGCCCCATTCCGCGATATTCAGATAGATCTCCATGATCCGACGCTTGGGCAGTAATACCTCGACGAAGGGCGTCAGATAGGCTTCGAGCCCTTTGCGCACCCAGTCGCGGCCGGGCCAGAGGAACAGGTTCTTCGCCGTCTGCATGCTGAGCGTGCTGGCCCCGCGCAAGCGCCCGCCCCCGTCCGCCTCGTCCAGGGCATCGCGGATGGCCTCGAAGTCGAACCCCCAATGGCTGCAAAACCGGTTGTCTTCCGCCGCGATCACGGCACCGCCGACATAGGGCGGGAGCGTCTCCAGCGCCACCCAGTCGCGCGACCACCCTTCGCCCTCGAAGGTGCGGATGACCATCAGGGGCGTGGCCGGCGGCGGGACGACCCGATAGAGCAGGACGAATCCTGCGGGCAAACCGACGACAGCCAGCACCGCATAAATCAGGAGGCGGCGCACCGGCCGTTTCCGGCCGCGCCCGGACGAACGGCGGCGGAGCGTGGGCCTACCCCTTCACGTCGATGATATTTTCTTCGACGACGATGCGCTGGAAATGGCTGACCATCGAGACGGTGTCGCCCCGGGTCGGACTTTTGGGCTTGCCGTAGACGCCCTCGAAATCCTCGCGCGTCTCGAACCATTGCTCGGCGATGCCGTCCCAATCGGCGGTCCCCTCCTCCGGCATGCCGGGCAGGTCGTCATTCTCGACCCGGATATCGACGGTATAGCGCTTCAGGTAGGGCGACTGATGCTTGATGATGTCGGGCACATGGTCGACGAGCCACCACTTGCGGAATTCCTCGAGGCTTACGCCGTCCTTGCGCTTCAGGAACCACATCACCTTGATCATCGTCGTCTCCTCCTGGTTTCTGGCCGTTCGCCAGGGCGAACGATATCCCAGGGACGATGGCGATACCAAACGCGCCCGGGGCGCAAAGCGCGGGCAGCGCCGAAGGAAAGCCGCGTTTGCCCCTCGCAAGACGGCGCAAGGATGCGTAACTTTCGCCCGCCGCCGGAGTTGCTCGGGCGGCTCGTCGGCGGAGATCGGGGACGAGGGAATGGCGGTCGCCGGGTTGGAAGACAGGGAAACGGACGTGCTGGTCGTCGGCTCGGGCGCCGGGGGCCTGACCGCCGCCGTCGCCGCCTCCGCCCTGGGCCTGGACGTCCTGGTCGTCGAGAAGGCGCCCGTCCTCGGCGGCACGACCGCGCTGTCCGAAGGCATGATCTGGATCCCCAACAACGCCCAGGAACGGGCGCGCGGCATCGCCGATTCGGCCGAGGCCGCGCTCGACTATATCGCGCGGGCCGCGGGCAACGCCTTCGAGCGCGAGCGGGCCGCGCGTTACATCGAGGCCGCGCTTGAGATGCTGGACTTCATGACCGAGCATTCCGAGGCGCGCTTCATCCTGGCCGCCGGGTCCTGCGACTACCATCCCGACCTGCCGGGCGCCTCTACGGGCGGCCGCGCGCTCGACCCGACGCCCTATGACGGGCGCCGGCTGGGCGCCGATTTCTCACGCCTCCGCCGGCCCTTGGCGACGACGCAGATTTTTGGAGGGATGAGCATTTCGGGCACCGAGCTCGGCCATTACTTCAAGGTCTTTCGTTCCGCCGCTTCGACCGCCCTGGTCGCCCGGCGGCTGGCGCGCTACGGCTGGGACCGGCTGTGCGGTCGGCCGCGCGGCACCCTGATCGGCAACGGCAACGCTTTGGTCGGCCGCCTGCTGGCCAGCCTGAAAGCGCGCGACGTGCCCGTGTGGGAGAGTGCGCCCGTCCGCCGCCTGCTGATCGAGCGCGGCCGGATAACGGGCGCGGAGATCGAAGCGGGCGGGCGCAGCGTTGCGATTCGCGCCCGGCGCGGCGTGATCCTGGCCTGCGGGGGCTTCACGGCGTCGGACGAGATGAAGCGCCGGCATTATCCCCATGTCCGCGACGGCAAGAACCACACCCGCCTGGCTCCCGAGACGAACACCGGCGACGGCGCGCACCTAGCCGAGGCAGCGGGCGGACGGCTCAACACGAGCCTTGCCCAGCCGGCGGCCTGGGCGCCGGTTTCCCTGGTGCCCCAAAAGAACGGCGACACGGTGCCCTATCCCCATTTCATCGACCGCAACAAGCCGGGATTCGTCATCGTCGACCGCCATGGACGCCGCTTCGTCAACGAATCGAATTCCTACCATCTGATCGTCCAGGCCATGGTCGAAGCCTGCCGCCCGGACGAGACGGTCGAAGCCTGGATCGTGGCCGACCGCCCGGCGATCCGCCGCTACGGCATCGGGGTCGTACCGCCCTGGCCCGGCCGAACCGGCCCGCACCTGCGCAACGGCTATCTGAAAGTGGGCGCCACTCTGGAAGGTTTGGCCCGAAGCTGCGGCATCGACCCGGCGGGTCTAGCCGACACCCTCGCCCGCTTCAACGCGAACGCGACCGAGGGCAAGGATCCTGAATATTTGCGCGGCCGGAATGCCTACAACCTGGCCAACGGCGACCCGAACCACCGGCCCAACCCGGCCCTGGGCCCGATCGCGACCCCGCCCTTCCACGCCGTGCGCATCGTGCCGGGCGATCTCGGCACCTTCTACGGTCTCGACACCACGCCGGATGCCCAGGTACTGAACGGCGCGGGCGAAGCCATCCCCGGCCTCTACGCCGTGGGCAACGACATGGCGAGCGTGATGGGCGGCGCCTATATCGGGGCCGGCATCACCATCGGCGCGGCGATGACCTTCGGCTATGTCGCAGCAAGGCATTTGACCGCCCAGGAACCACAGGAGAAAACATGACCGTTCCCGGATTCCGCGACGACCTGCTGGCCGGGCGCCTAGCCATCGTCACCGGCGCGGCACGCGGCATCGGCCTCGCCACCGTGCGCGCACTGCGGGCGGCGGGGGCGGACGCGATCGCCCTGGACGTCGATGAGGACGTCCTGGCCCAAGCCTACGAACCCGACGAGGGCGTGTCCGCGATGGCCGCCGATATCGCCTCGCCCGAGGCGGTGCGGGCCTGCGCCGCGCGGGTGGAGGCGGAGCACGGCCCCGTCTCGATCCTGGTCAACAATGCCGGCATTCACCAGCGCGTGCCCTTTGGCGACCCCGCTTCGCTGGAAGCTTGGCGGCGCATCATGGCGATCAACGCCGACGGCCCATTCCACATGATCGACGCCTTCCTCGACCAGTTGCGCGAGACCAAGGGGACGATCGTCAACGTCGCATCGACCCGCGCGCTGACGGCCAGCGAGGCGGCGCCGGCCTATACCGCATCCAAGGGCGCGGTGGCGGCCCTGACCAAGGCCCTGGCCGTGGATCTCGCCCCGGACGGCATCCGCGCCAATGCCGTCGCGCCCAGCGACGTGCGCACCCGGATGATCGCGGGCGCGGGCGACGACGCGGCGATCCAGGCCGAACTCTTCGCGCGCACGCCGCTGGGCCGTCCGGCCGAGCCGGAGGAAGTCGCGGCCGCGATCCTCTTCCTCGCCTCGCCCCTCGCATCCTTCATCACTGGCGCGGTGCTACCGGTCGACGGCGGCTACCTTTCGACCTGAGGCCGCCTTGCGCGCGGGGCGTACCGGCGTGCTAGCCTGACGGTCGAAAACAAACGAATGGATTCACCCGTGAACGGCGACAGCAACCTCGCGATCTTCTGTGACTTCGAGAACATCGCGCTCGGTGTGCGCGACACGAAATACAAGGAATTCGACCTCAAGCCGGTGCTTGAGCGCCTGCTGCTCAAGGGCAGCATCGTGGTGAAGAAGGCCTATTGCGACTGGGACCGCTACAAGACCTTCAAGCGCGCCATGCACGAAGCCGCCTTCGAGATGATCGAGATTCCCCACACCCGCCAGGCCGGCAAGAATTCCGCCGATATCCGTATGGTCGTGGACGCCCTCGACCTCTGCTACACGAAGGAGCATATCGACACCTTCGTCGTCGTCTCCGGCGATTCCGACTTCTCGCCCCTGGTCAGCAAGTTGCGCGAGAACGCCAAGATGGTAATCGGGGTCGGCGTGAAGAACGCCACCTCCGACCTGCTGGTCGCCAATTGCGACGAATTCATCTTCTACGACGATCTGGTCCGGGAGGTGCAGCCCAAGACCAAGCGCGCCCCGCGCAAGCAGGCATCGGCCAGCAAACCCGCCGCCGCGCCCAAAGCGAAGAAGGCGGCGAGCGAGGACCACACGGACGACAAGATGCAGGAGGGGATCGACCTGGTCGTGGACACGGCGGATGCGCTCTACAGCGAACGCGACGACCGCTCGACCCTCTGGGGCTCCATGGTCAAGCAGACCCTGAAGCGCCGTCATCCGGGCTTCAACGAAACCTATTACGGCTTCCGTTCCTTCAACGACCTGCTGGAAGAAGCCGAGGACCGCGGCGAACTGGATCTGGAGCTGGACGAACGGTCCGGCGGCTACATCATCCGCAATATCTTGGACAAAGACTGAAGCCCAAAAAGGGGACTGCCCCTTTTTGCTAAACCACGCTCTCGAGCGCGTAGTTGATCGGCATCGTTGCGATCGAGGCGCTGTTGGGCAGGGACAGGGCCATGGCCACGATGACGGCCAGGGTGTTGGGATCCGTCTTCTCGCCCGGGAAGGGCGCGTTGGTCTTGCTCATGTCCGTATCGACCGCGCCGGGGCAAAGGCCGCAGACGCGCACCCCGTCCTCCCAGGCGCCGTAGCGCAGGACATGGGTGAGCGCGGTGGCGGCGAATTTCGACATGGCGTAGCCCGGCACCCCGCCGGCATAGCGCAGGCCCGAATTCGACAGGATGTTGACGATCCGGCCCTGGCCGGTCTCGCGCAGATGCGGCAATGCGGCCAGGGACAGGAAATAGGGCGCCTTCACGTTGACCGCCCACATCTCGTCGAGCTGGGCCTCGTCGGGCTGGTCGTAGGGAAAGCTGCGTAGCACGCCGGCGTTGTTCACCAGGGCGTCGATCTTACCGAAGCGTTCGGCGGTCGCCGCGACCCAGGCCGCGGCGGTTGGCCGGTCCTCGGCGTCGTAACGCCATTGCAGGACGTCGTCGCCCAAATCCGCGACGGCCTCGGCGAGCTTGGCCGGATCCCGCGCGCCCAGGCTGAGGCGATAGCCCAAGCCATGGAGATGCCGGGCGACCGCCAGGCCGATGCCCCGGTTGGCGCCCGAGACCATGACGACCCGCCCGGCGGGCGGGATCGTCGCCGGCTTCTTGCCTTCCGCCATCGCGCGCGTCTATTCGGCGGCGGCCTGCGCCTTGTAGCGCGCGCGCTGCAGCACATCTGGGCCGAAGGACAGTTCCTCGCCCTCTGCCATGGTGCGGTTGGTATCGGTCAGCCAGGCCACCATGAGCGCGCCGTCCGGCGAATAGGAATAGTGGCGCACGCCGGGGCCGAGGGAGACGAAATCGCCGGCCTCGTATTTCTGGCCGTCATGGTCCATCACCATGCCCTCGACGACGTAGAACTCCTCCATGCCGAAATGCTCGTGCGGGGTCGAGACGCCGCCCGGCTGAAAGCGGATGATGAAGCAGCCCTTGCCGGTCTCGCGGTCGAAGGTGATCGGGTTCCAGTGGAGCTTGGGCACGTCCTCGCCATAGCGGTCGAAGGGCGTGAGTTCCAAATCGGTAACCTTCTCGACGATCCTGTGGGTGCCGATCGGTCCCTTGGGCGCCTTTCCCGTGGCGGGCAGGAAATGGCCGGTCTTAATCGTGTCCGGCCCGAAGGACATCTCCTCGCCTTCCTCCAGCGCGCGGTTGTTCCCGGACAACCAGGCGACCAGCAGGACACCTTCCGGCGCATGGGAGTAGTGGCGCACGTTGGGGCCGAGGGAGACGAAGCTGCCGGCCTCGTAGGCCACGCCGTCGTGATCGACCATCGGGCCCTCGACCACGTAGAACTCCTCGAAGCCGAGATGCTCATGCGGCTGGGAAACGCCCCCGGGCATGAAGCGGATGATGAAGCAGCCCTTGCCGGTCTTGCGATCGAAGGTGATCGGGTTCCAGAACAGCTTCGTCACCTCTTCGCCGTAGCGATTGAACGGCTCGAGTTTCATTTCCGTGACTTTTTCAACGATCCTGTGGGTACCCGGCGCGTCTGCCATGGCCTGCTCTCCCTAGCGAATGAGTCCGAACTGATTGCCCGCAGCATAGCGCGATTCGCATGGTCCGGCACAAGCCTTCGCACGCTCCCGGCGGCTATCCGGCAAACCGCGGCTCCGGTAGGCCCCGGACCCCGGGCTCGACGGCGAAAAGGGACCCGGCGAGCGGCTGGTCGCCGAGCGCCTCGGGCGGTTTGCCGTCGGTCGCGGTGGTGATGTAGAGCACGTCGAGATTCTCGCCGCCGAAGGCGCACATGGTGGGCACGGCGACCGGCAGGTCGATCCGGCCGATGACGCGGCCGTCCGGGGCATGGCGCACGACCCGCCAACCGTCGCAGCGCGCACTCCAATAACAGCCTTCCTCGTCGACGCTGGCGCCGTCCGGCCGGCCCTCTCCGTACCGGTCATCGCTGGTGCAGAACAGGCGCTTGTTGGCCACCCGGCCGGTCTCGATGTCGAAATCGTAGGCGAAGACGGAACGCGCCCGCGTATCGGCGTGATAGAGGATGCGGTCGTCGGGGCTGAAGGCCAGGCCGTTGGAGATCAGGAAACCGTCGAACGCCTTGTTGCAGGACAGGTCCGGCTCAAGCCGGTAGAGCGCGCCGACCGGCCGGTCGACCCCCTCGGGCATGCTGCCCGCCCAGAAGCGCCCCGCCCGGTCGCAGCGCCCGTCGTTGAGGCGCGTGCCTGGATCGTCGGCCTCGGGATCCGCGATCGGCGCGATCGCGCCCGATTCGAGGTCGATAAAACAAAACCCCGACGCCATGCCCGCCACCAGGCCGCCGGACTCCCGCAAGGCAATGCTGCCCACGGGCTCGGGCATGTCCCAGCGCCGGTTCTCACCGGTCGCGGGTTCATAGCGGAAGACCGCGGGCGCGTAGATGTCGATCCAGTAGAGCGCCTTCTCGCGCGGGCACCAGACGGGGCATTCGCCGACGATGGACGGATTCTCGACCACGCACCGGACCGGACTCGCAGTTTTCATGGCTTTGACTTGGATCAGGGATGGAACACATTGATTGCGACGGTGAAAGTATCTCTTCGATTTTCACCATGCCCACTATAACCGACATAGGATTCCACTATACCGGCATAAGGCCGGCATAAAGATTGTACGCTGCTATGCGCAATGCATGCGCATGCATTGAGTAAATTGTTATGGCAACCTGAAATAGCTTGTTTAAATTTATTTTGTAATATTAATTATTACGATTACCATTGCCGCCGACAAGCGAGGCTCTACGCGCGAACTCCATTCGAACCAGCATAACTCGAACAAACGGACCTGATTGCCGTGCGAGCGCCCAAAGTAGCCAGGACGGGGATTCCAAAGGCGCGGTTGGATGGCTCCAAGTTCACCTTGTAAAGGTCGCTTGGCGCAGTCGGAGCGCTTCGGACGGCAGGGAGACGACGAAAGATTGGGAGCGGACGTCGCCAAGGGTGGAGTCCGCGCCGAATCGGGTAGTGGACGCGGCGCAACCATTTGGTTCGCCGTGGCCTCGAAAGGAAACGCGGCATGACGAACACGGCGGCTGTGCCCAAGGTGGAAAATCGGAGCAGCCGGGCGCCCTTGCGCTTCCTTATCGTCGAGGATGCCGAAGCCGACGCGGAGCTTGAGACGCTGGCCGTCGAGCGTGCCGGAATCGAAGCGACGGCCGAACGCGTGGACACCGCCGAAGCCCTGAACCACGCGCTGGATCGGGGTGCGTGGGACGCCGTGCTGTGCGATTACGATCTGCCCGCCCTGCCCTGGCCGGCGGCCTTCGAAGCGTTCAAATCGCGCGAGATCGACATTCCCTTCATCGTCGTTTCCGGCACGCTCAACGTCCAGGAGGCCGCCGACCTGATGCTCTCCGGCGTCACGGATATCGTCATGAAAGACGATCTTGCGCGCCTGCCCCCCGCCTTGAAGCGCGAACTGCGGGCCGTCCAAGACCGGTGCACCGCGCGCGAGGCCCAGGAAAAGCTTTTCGACGCGTCCAACCTGCTCGAAAACATTGCAGCGAATATTCCGGGTTCGATTTACCGCCGCGTCCAACGGCCGGACAGCGCGACGGCATACGAATACATCCACGCCAACTTGTTGGAAAAGTTGGGACAGGACTCGACGGCCCTGTTCGGAGATGTCGACCGGCTAGCGGAATTCGTCCATCCCGACGACCGCGCTGCGATGCGCGCGGCGTACGCGCGATCCGCCGCCGATCAGAGTCGCTTCGACGAAACGCGGCGTGTCATCGCAGCCGACGGTTCGATCAAATGGTTCCGATTCATTGCTATGCCGAGCAGACGCGAGAACGGCGAGATCGTCTGGGACGGGATCGCGCTGGACGTAACCGTCGAGCAACGTGCGATCGACCAGGCGCACGAACGGGACGAGATGCTGCGCGCCCTCTCCGAGAACGCTCCGGGGGTGATCTACCAGCGGGTTCTACGCGCGGACGGCACGGTCTCCTATCCGTTCGTCAGCAAGGGCTCGATCGAAATTTACGGCTACACCCCGGAGGAGATCGCAGCCGACCCCGATATCGTTCGCCGCACCGAGGACGACAGCCGCCAAAGCAATCATGACGCGACGATCCGGCGGTCCGCCGACAACCTCGAAAACTGGTCCTGGGAAGGCCACATCAGGCGGCGAGACGGCAAGCGCCTCTTTGTGCAGGCGGTCGCACGCCCCCGGCGCCTGGAGAACGGCGACACGATCTGGGACGGCTTCGCCTTCGACCTGACGGACCGACACGAGGCGGAAGAAGAGGCCCGGCGCACCCGCGAATACCTGGAAACGGTATTGGAGAACATGGCCCAGGGCGTTCTTACCCTGGACAAGGACATGCGCGTCGTCCACCTGAACAACCAACTTCGCACCATGCTGTACTACCCTATCGAAGTGGGAGAACCGTTTGAAACGGCGGTGCGCTTCGCCGCCGAGCAGGAGGCCTATGGCGAGGGCTCCATCGATTCGCAAGTGGCCGAGCGTCTGAACGCCGTCCGCCAGGCGGACGGAGAGCCGGTCGAGCGCCTGTTCCACGACGGTCGGTCGATCGAGATCCGCCATATGCGCTTGCCGGACGGCGGCTATGTCCTGACCTACACCAACATGACGGAGCGCCGCCTGGCCGAACAGGAACTGCGCAAACTGTTCCGCGCCGTCGAACAAAGCCCGACCGGCATCGTGATCTTCAACAGCGAATACGTTATCGAATACGCGAATCCGAAATTCACCGATATCACGGGCTATTCCTCGACCGAGGTGATCGGCCAAACGACGACGGACCTGTTCGCAAGGCTGTATCAACTGGGCCGTCCGGAGGGCCTGACCGACGCCCTGGAAAACGGCCTGGATTGGTCCGGCGAATATATCGGCCAACGTCGGGATGGGGATTACTTCTGGCTCCGCGACACCATGGCGCCGATTTTTGGCGACGACGAGGCCCTGACCCATTGGATCTCGATCAGCGAGGACATCACCGATCTCAAGAGCGTTCAATCCGACCTCGTCCATGCCTCGAAACTGACCACTCTGGGCGAAATGGCGGCGAGCCTGACCCACGAACTCAATCAACCTTTGAACGTCATTCGCATGGCTGCGGACTCCTGTTTGATCCTTGCCGAGGACGGAGACACGAATCCAGAGTTCATGATCGAGCAGTTCGACACCATCAGCGAGCAAACCCAGCGCATGGCGGAGATCATCCGCCATATGCGGATCTTCAGCAGAAAGGACGAGGACGAAACCGCCGAGGTGCGCCTGATCGAGGTCATCGAGAATGGGGTTCGGTTGATTAAGGACGAATTCCGCCTGGCCAATATCGATTTGCGCGTGGATATACCGGAACGCTGCCCGCCCGTTCGCGGCTACCCGGTTCGGGTGGAGCAAATTCTCGTTAATCTCTTGACCAATGCACGCGACGCCATCGTCGCCAACGCGGCGCCCGGGCAAGGGGCGAACGAGAAGATCGGCTGGGTCGAGATCGCCATGGCCTATCTCGAGGACGTCAACTCCGTCATCGTGTTGGTTCGGGATTCGGGCGGCGGCATCCCCGATCAGGCCCTGCCGAAGATATTCGAATCGTTCTATACGACGAAGCCGTCGGGCAAGGGCACCGGCCTCGGCTTGTCCGTCGCCCAGAGCATCATTCGCGAGATGGGCGGCCAGATATCCGTCACGAATATCGACGATGGTGCGGAGTTCAGAATCACTCTTCCCGCGCTGCGCAAGGCCAGGACGAAAAGGGGCGGAAAACCGTGACGCCGAGCCAAGCCGCTCAACTGGAAAAGGCGCGCATCCTCGTGGTCGACGACGAGCCGCGAGCGACCGAGATGCTCGACCGATTCCTGACCATGCGCGGCTATTCGGTTTTCACGGCCCGCGATGGCGAGCACGCGACAGCGCTTTTCCAGAAGCAGGGCGCGGAATTGGTCATTACCGACTACCGCATGCCGCGCAAGGACGGTCGCGCGCTCATCGACGAACTGAGATCCGTCGTGCCTGAACTGCCCTTTATCGTGGTCAGCGGCAGCCTTAATATCGCCGACCTTTCCTCGGAGCTCCGCCAGATTGGCGTAGAGGTGATGGCCAAGCCCATCGACCTCCGCAATCTACCGGCCATGATCCAGAAACTGCTGACCGAACATCGCAAGGAGCACTGAAACCATGGCCCATCATCCGGTATTCGGAGGCGCCGGCGCGAAAAAGGACCCGCAGGTTCTGGTCGTAGACGACGATCCGGAACAGCTTCGTCAGATCGCGGGATTCCTCCAGGGAAGAGGTATCGCGGTCCTATCGGAGCTCGACGGCCAGGCCGCGATCGCCGCGATCAAGCATCATGGCCCGAAGGTCGTGGTAATGGACGTCAACATGCCCGGCATGGACGGTATCGAAGCCGCGCGCGAAGCGATGAGCGTGGCCAATCGCCCCGTCGTCATCCTGATGTCGGGCGAGCCCGACAAGGTGCGCAAGGCGAGCGCGTCAGATGTCGAAGTCTTCGCCG
This sequence comes from Rhodospirillaceae bacterium, assembly GCA_018699755.1. GTDB lineage: Bacteria > Pseudomonadota > Alphaproteobacteria > CADEGL01 > CADEGL01 > JABIRQ01. Next base: position 13,921 of record JABIRQ010000441.1, read on the forward strand.
TGATCGACAAGCCGGTGCCCCTGCGCGTGCTCGAGCAATTCATCCGGCGGGCCATGGTGACGCCGCGAAAGCCGGTATGACACCAGCATGAAGATGGACTCGCGCAAAGCTGACCTATCCGGCGGTGCGGTAGATACCCGCGACCGCCGGGCCGACGGTGTAGAGCGGCCGATAGTCTTGCATGGACCGGTCCCAGGGCCGAACCGTCTTCGACTGGTTGTCCAGGATCCAGGTCATGCCGGCGTGCTCGACGGCCAGGACGGCGTGGGGTCGGTCCTTGACCAAGTCCCGCACGACGATCAGGTGCAGACGGTCCGGCATGACGCCCAACCTCAACAAGGTGAAAAGCTTGGCAAGGGCGAAGTCCTCGCAGTCGCCGCCGCCGGTCAGAACCAGCCGATAGGGCGTCAACCAGGTGTCCGTGCCGTAGGTCGCGGCGTCGGAGCGGTAGGACAGCCGATTGAAGAAGGCGTTGACCGTCGTCAGTTGAGCCATCGGCGACTTGCTCGAAGCCACCGCGATCAGCGCCTCGAAACTGCGGGCGGCCGGATTGCGCCGGGCCACGGCATTCTCGACCAGCCATTCGGTTTCCTTGGCGTAGACCTCGGATACCTTCGCCCATTTCTCGAAAATCCGAGCGTCGACCGGTCGAAGCCCCGACTCCCATTCGCCGGTCGCGCCATGAGAGGGCGCGTTTCCGCCGAGCACAATTGCGAGCACGACGATTCCCGCGAAGAGAAGACGAATCTGGAAGCTGGAAAGACGAGACATGGTGTGCTCCTGGCGAATGGCGCTGGAGCACATAAATGTTCACAGAATCCTGGCCTGTTGCACTATCCTGATGTGAACAATGAACCAATGGTTTATTTTTAGTTTACTGAGCATGTGGCAAGAGTATGTATACTTTTTATTATGTCTCATACCTTAGTATGGCAACGTTTGCTGAACAAAAGAGCAGTTTGGCGGAACATCGTCCAAGCGGAAAGGGTCGATAGCGGGTGCGCATAATTTTTGCTGACGATCACGAAGTGGTCCGCCACGGGCTGCGGTTCTATCTCGAACGCTTGGCGGACGATGTCGAGATCGTGGAGGCCGGAACCTTCGAGGAAGCCTTCGCGAAGGCGATCGACGGCCCGCCGCCGGCGATGATCCTGCTCGACTTGCGATTGCCCGATATCCAAGGCATGGACGGGCTGGAACGCATGCGGGCCCGGTTTCCGCGTGTGCCGACCGTGGTCCTGTCCGGCGACCTCTCCCAGATTCGCATCAAGGAGGCGCTGAACCGCGGCGCCGCCGGCTATCTGCCCAAGACGCTGGGCGGAAAAGCGATGCTGCGCGCTCTGGAGCTGGTCATGGCGGGCGAAACCTTCGTGCCGTCCCTGGCCCTCGACGAAGGCAACGGTACCGCGGGGGACTATGACCCGACCGCGCCGCTCTCGTCGCTGACCCCGCGCGAACGCGAGGTTCTGTCTCATCTGATCGAGGGGCGGGCCAACAAGGAAATCGCGCGGGCGCTCGACATCAAGGAGATCACGGTCAAGGTTCACCTGACCAAGCTCTTCCGCAAACTGAAAGCGACCAATCGGACCCAGGCCGTCCGTATCGCCCTCGACCACGGCTTTTCCGCCTAGCGCCGGGTCCCATTCCGCCGCCGAGGCCGCTAGAATGGCTGCGAAGGCCAGGAAGGAGCGACCTATGCCCAGGAATCAGAGGGAAACTGCCGCGCACCGTAGCGAAGCCGTCGCCGAAACGGTCGAACGAATCCAGGGAATCGAACAGGCCGACGGCGTGGACTATCCGAGTCTGGAAAAGATCGGTGGGGCGTTGTTCGATCTTGCCGCGCGCAAGGATCTGTTTCCCGCCGACGACTTTCCGCTCGGACCGAACAAGGCCTCGAAGATCTACCTCCTGCAGGAGGACCCGGACGGCCGCTTCGCCCTCTACATGTCCGTCGGCACGGGCGGCAAGCTGACGCCGCCCCACGACCACACCACCTGGGCCGTGATCGTCTCGGTCCAGGGGCGGGAGTTGAACCTGCTCTTCGACCGACTCGACGACGGCTCGGTGCCCGGCAAGGCCGAAATTGTGGAGTCGGGCCGGAAGGTCGTCGAGGGGCGCACGGCCGTGTGCCTTCTCCCCGACGATATCCATGCCGTGGCCCTGGAAGGCGACGAGCATGCCATGCTCTTTCACATGTACGGCCTGGGCCTCGACCGTTTGGATCGGCGCATCGCCTTCAACCAGGCGGAGGGGACCTACCGCAAATTCCCCGCGGGTCCGATCGTAAAATGACGAACAAGATTTCTCCCGCCGCCCTCAAGGCCCGCATCGGCGAGGACGAAGAACTCGCCATCCTCGACCTGCGCGAAGAGGGCGAGTTCGCCGACGATCATCTGCTCTTCGCCACCAATCTTTCCCTGAGCCGGCTGGAGTTGGATATCTACCGGCGCCTGCCCCGGCGCTCCGTGCCCATCGTGCTCTGCGACGCCGACGGTGGCGAGACGGCGACGCGAGGGGCCAAGCGGCTGCGCGAACTCGGTTACAGCCATGTCGAAATCCTCGACGGAGGCATGGCCGGTTGGAGCGCCGCCGGTTTTGAGACGTTCAGCGGCATGCATGTGCCAAGCAAGGCGTTCGGCGAATTCGTCGAGCACTGGCACGACACGCCGCGTCTGACCGCCGAAGACCTCAACGCCCGGGTCGCGGAGGGCGAGAATCTGGTCATCCTCGACAGCCGGCCGTGGGACGAATATCACCGCATGAATATCCCCGGCGGGATCAATTGCCCCGGAGCCGAACTGGTCTACCGGGTTCGCGACCTGGCCCCGGATCCGGAAACCACCGTGGTCGTGAACTGCGCCGGACGCACGCGCAGCATCATCGGCGCCCAGTCCCTCATCAATGCCGGTATCCCCAACCGCGTCTTCGCGCTTGAGAACGGCACAATGGGCTGGCACCTCGCCGGGCTCGCCCTCGAACGCGGCGCGGAACGGCGTTTCGGCGAGCTCTCCGACGAAGCCAGGGCGGCCGCGATCGCGCGGACCGAAGGCGTCGCCGCGCGGTTCGAGGTCCGCACCATCGACATGGACGAACTGGCGATGTGGCAAGGCGAAGCCGGCCGACGGAGCCTCTATCTGGTCGACGTGCGCGACCCGGCCGAATACGAGGCAGGCCATCTGGACGGCTCCTTCAACGCGCCCGGCGGCCAGCTCGTGCAGGAATCCAACGCCTATGTCGGGGCGATGGGCGCACGCATCGCCCTGATAGACGGCGACGGCGTGCGCGCGACGATGACGGCGTCCTGGCTGATCCAACTCGGCTGGCGCGACGTGGCCGTGGTGCGCGGCGCGCTCGACGGCGGGTCCTTGGCCAGCGGCTCCTATCGTCCCGATCTGCCCGAGAACAATGCCCCCGGCCCGGACGCCATCAATCCCGCAACTCTCGCTGTATTGCTCCGCGATGGAAGCGCGACCGTCATCGATGTCGGCGACAGCCCGGAATACAAATGCGGCCATATATCCGGCGCATGGTTCGCCTTGCGCGCCGAACTGGCCCAGGTGCTGGACTCGCTGCCCATCGCGGGCGAACTGATCTTCACCTCGGGGCAAGGGCGGCTCGCCCGCTACGCCGCGCGCGACGCCGAACGGATCACTGGGCGGCCGGTGCGCGTTCTGGCCGGCGGCAACGAGGCTTGGCGCGCCGCCGGCTTCGAGTTGGAAGAGGGCGACGGCAGGATGGCCAGCGAACCGAAGGACGCCTGGCTGAAACCCTATGACCGGGCCGACAGCCAGGACGAATGGATGCGCCAGTACCTGAGCTGGGAAACCGCCCTGGTCGAGGCCGTCGAGCGCGACGGGGGGGCGCGCTTCCAACATTTTCCCAAGACGGCGTAGAACGCGGCCAATCGCGCGTTCGGCATTGCCCTCAGGCCGTTTCGTAACGGGCCGTTTCGTAAAAGGGGTGGGCGGCGCAGATTTCGGCAACCGCCTCACGCGCGGCGGAGAAGGCGGCGCCTGGCGCGCCATCGGGATCGGCCGCCAGTTCGTCCAACACATCGGCGACGAGACCGCCCACCCGCTCGAAGACCGCCCCATCGAAGCCGCGCGTCGTGCCCGTATTGGATGACAGGCGCAGGCCCGAGGTGACGGTCGGCCGTTCCGGGTCGAGGGGCACCGCGTTCATGTTGCAGATCAGCCCCGCCGCCTCGAGCCGATCGCTCGCGGTCCGGCCCGTCATACCCTGGGGTCGCAAATCGAGCAGGATCATTGACGTGTCGGTGCCATCGGAAACCAAGCGGTAGCCGCGGCCGCGCAGCACTTGCCCCAGAATGCCGGCATGGTCGACGACCGCCCGCGCATAGTCTCGAAAGGCCGGCCGCAACGCCTCTCCGAAACAAGCCGCCTTGGCGGCGATCGCCTGGAGGGACGGCGTGCCTTGGAGACCGGGAAACAGAGCGGAATCGATCCGCTTGGCGAGGCCCGGATCGTCTGTCAGGACCAGGCCGCCGCGGGGGCCACGCAAGGTCTTGTAGGTCGAGGTCGTGACCACATCGGCATAGGGAAACGGGCTCGGATGGGCACCGCCGGCGATCAGCCCCGCGATATGCGCGATATCGACCATCAGGACCGCACCGACTTCGTCGGCGATACCGCGGAATGCCTCGAAGTCGATCGCGCGCGGATAGGCCGAGCCGCCGGCGAGGATCAGCTTGGGGCGATGGTCGCGGGCGATGCGCGCGACCTCGTCCATCTCGATCCGTTCGCTGTCATGGCCCACGCCATATCGAGCGACGTCGTACAGCTTGCCGGTCTGGTTGACCTTCGCGCCATGGCTGAGATGGCCGCCCGCCGCCAGATCCATGCTGAGGATGCGGTCGCCCGGTTCCAGCAAGGCGAGATAGGCCGTCTGATTGGCCTGACTGCCGGAATGGGGCTGGACGTTGGCATGGGCACAGCCGAACAACGCCACCGCCCGCTCGATGGCCAGGCGTTCGACCGCGTCGGCCACGGCCGCGCCGCCGTGGTAGCGCCGGCCCGGATAGCCCTCGACCGTCTTGTTGGTCAGCAGGCTGCCTTCTGCCTCGTGGACCGCCCGGCTGACCGCGTTCTCCGACGCGATCAGGTCGATCGTGTCTCGCTGGCGCACCTTTTCGCGGTCCAGCAGCGTACCCAGTTCCGGGTCGGACACCGCGAGCGCCTCACGGAAATGTCGCTTCGACTCGCTCAATTCGGCTTGTCCCGGTCGCGTGAACGAGCGGGCATCGGCCCGACC